>CAIWHF010000166.1 GCA_903912405.1 uncultured Bacteroidota bacterium
AATGCCGTTCGAATAAAACCAAATATTAAGACTACATGGATTGCCCTCATTAAAGGCTTATATACAAGCAAACTTTTTGAAGACGCCCTGCTACAATTAGAAATAGCGAAAGAACATTGTGGGCCCAAACCAGAGTTTTTTTATTTACAAGCAGCCTGTTTATTTGCCACTGGAAAATCTAAAGATGCCTTAAAAAAATTAGAGATTGGGCTGAAAAACGCTCCACAAAAAGTTGCTAATTTCTTAAGCTTAGATGCTGATTTAATTAGAAGGAATAATGTTAGTGAACTAATAGCTACCTATAAAAGGAAAAAATAATTAGTTCTTTTGTACCCTTTTCAAATCAATCCGATTCATAGCATTGCTTCTTAATCCAGTTATTTTCTTTTGGTAAAGATGTACATATTCATCATAAAATAAAGGAATAACGGGTGCTTCTTCTATCATTATGCTATCCATTTTACGATAAAGGGCTAAACGAGCAGCACCTTCTAATTGCATAGCTTGTTTATACCAAATATCAAACTGTTTATTTTTAAACCTTGTATAATTAGGAGGCGCCGGCATCGAAGATAAAAAAACAGCTAAAAAAGTTTCCGCATCAGGATAATCACCAATCCATTGAGCCCTAAACATAGGCAGTTCTCCGGCACTCATTTGTTGTTTTAATATAGACGCCTGCATCACTTCTACTACAACAGGTATGCCAATTTCTTTTAATTCCTTAGCTATGAAATTTACAATATCCGCATAATTATCTGGTGTATAAATAGTAATTGGTGGAGCATTCCCTTTTTTATCAAACCCAATCTGTGCCAAAAGCTGTTTCGCTTTTTCTGGTTGGTAGCTATAACCAAATTGAGCATCTTCAAAATAACCAGGCATGCCTTTTGGTATAAATCCTTTTGTAGCTGCTACACCTATTCCATTCCTAAAATTGGTTATAATTTTATTTCTATCGATAGCATAATTAATTGCTTGCCGGTATTGCTTTTTTTTCAGTGGATTGTTTTTCAAAACGGATGAGGTAGTATCTGATAAAAAGCCAATATACTCTGTATTGATATAGGTTGACTTTTGTAGATTAAATTGTTTTTGAAACGAAGGTTTTAATAAACCATTTTTATAAAAAACAAGATCTTTAAAAGAAGCGTCAATGCTATTTACAAAATCTAACTTGTGTTGCATAAACAATAGAAACTCCGTTGCCTTAGTATCAAAAAAAGATAGCTGAACGCCACTTAAATATGGTATGCGTCGCCCATTTTCATACTCCCAATAATTAGGATTTTTATGCATTAGCAAATTGGCACCCTCATCCCAACTAATGAGTTGAAATGGACCCGTACCACAAGGGTGACTTCTAAAATCTTCTTTATAATAGTTAACTACCTCATAGGGAACAATGCTACAATAGGGCATGCTCAACATATGCAACAAGGGCTGAAAGGGTTGTTTCAAATGGATTATAAAGGTGCTATCATTAATTGCTTCAAAAGGATTAACTGCTGTTACTTTATCATTAAATATCCAAGCGCCTGGCGATGCTAAAGTTGGATCTATCAAACGCTTAAAACTAAACACCACATCACCAGCTACTAATTTTCTAGCTTGGTGCTTAGGAAAAAGCGGATGTTGGTGAAAATAAATATCTTGACGAAGATGAAAAGTGTAATTTAACTGACTAGCATCTACCGACCACGCATAAGCTATACTCGCTTTTAAATGCAAATTGCTATCTGTTTCTACTAAAGTATTGTACAAAAGCTGGGCACACCACATAGTAGATAAATCTTTAGAAAATGCAGGGTCGAGCGAATGTAAGCCACCTGCCAAATTCATTCTAAACGTATGATCATAAGCTCTTTCATCTATAGCCGTACAAGCCCCTATAGACCATACAAAAAATGAAAATAAAAACGCTTGGCTTAGTCGCAACATGTTATTGCTTTAAAAAATGAAAATATGGATTAATTAAATCAATTGCACAATAAATTTAAAATTTAATAATTACATTTGTGTAGAATATGCTGTATGATTACTAAGCTTTCCGTTAATATCAATAAAATAGCCACCCTAAGGAATAGTAGAGGTCATAATAATCCCAATGTTGTTAAAACTGCCATGGATTGTGAATTATTTGGCGCAGATGGAATTACCGTGCATCCCCGTCCTGACGAACGCCATATTACCTATAAAGATGTTTATGATTTAAAAAAAGTGCTCACTTCGGAGTTTAATATAGAAGGAAATCCGATTGAAGATAAATTTGTGCAACTGGTACTAGACAATAAACCTGCACAAGTTACTTTGGTGCCAGATGCTATGAATCAGTTAACTTCAAATCATGGATGGGATATTATTAAAAACGCCAACTTATTGTCCTCCTTTGTATGTCTTTTTAAAAAACATAATATTCGTGTTTCCATTTTTGTAGATCCAATTGAAGAACAAATACAAGCTGCTAAAGACATACAAACTGATCGAATAGAATTATACACAGAGCAATATGCAAAAGATTATTTAGTAGACCCGGCAAAGGCAATAGCACAATATAAAAGCTGTGCTTTAGCGGCAGATAGATTAGGTATTGGAATAAACGCTGGCCATGATTTGGATTTACATAATCTAGCCTTTTTGAAAAAAGAAATACCAAGTTTACTAGAGGTTTCTATTGGGCACGCACTCATAGCAGATGCTATTTATTTAGGATTAGAAAACACCATTCAATTATATAAAAGACAATTAAGTACCCTTTAATTTTTTTATTTAAACCCGTTAGTATTATGTATGTATCAAGTAAAATCAAGATATTTAATCTTGTTATTTTAGTAACTTGTTTTTTTTCTTTCGAAAAAATTCACGGACAAGTTTTAGCAAATTTCAACACCAATGTTATCAATGGCTGTGCTCCCTTAGTTGTTCAGTTTAATGATGCTAGCACAGGCAACCCAACCACATGGCAATGGAATTTTGGAAATAGCGTTACCTCAACACAACAAAATCCATCGACCGTATTTACTACTCCTGGCACGTATACCATTACGCTTACAGCATCCAATAGCACAAGCTCAAATACAAAAACAAGTATTGCCTATATTACAGTAAATGCTTCACCGAAAGTTCTGTTTACTGCATCCGATTCTGGAAATGTTTGCCTTCCAAAAACAATTCAGTTCACAAACCAAAGCACAGGCACTATCAATCCTACCTTTTTGTGGAACTTTGGCGATGGTAGTACCTCTACCTTAGCCAACCCAAGTCACACGTATACAAATCCTGGTAATTATAATGTTACCTTATTAATTAGCAATAGCAATGGCTGTTCTAAATCTTTGACAAAACAGAATTTTATCACTTTAATAAACAAACCTACCGCTAGTATAACTGCAACCAATACAAGTGCTTGTAAAGCTCCTTTTAGTACTATATTTAGTGCTAGCAGCAACCAAACGGGAGTTAGTTATTTATGGAATTTTGGTGACAATACTACGGGGCTGGGCAATACCCTTTCACATACCTATAATGCCCTTGGATCCTACACAGTGCAACTTATTTCTATCAATGCAACGGGATGTAAGGATACACTCATCCTAACCAATTATATTAACATTAATAATTTAATAGCTAGTTTTTCGGTAGGTAACACACAGTGTCAAAATACGCCGGTGAACTTTACCAATACGAGTATCCCAATAGGAGTAAATTATTTTTGGAATTTTGGGGATGGCGCTACTACTACAGCAAATAATCCAAGCCATATTTATAGTAATCCAGGAAATTATACGGTAAAATTAATAGTTCAAAATGGATCTTGTATAGACTCTGCGACACAAATAATCACCATAAAACCTTCACCGGTAGCTTCTTTTACTGCAAATCCAACAAGTCCATGCGCTGCTCCTGGCATTGTAAATTTTACCAATACAAGTACAGGAACTGGTATCGTAAGTTATTTATGGAATTTTGGAGATCTTACAACGGCCACTTCTCCCAATCCATCACATACCTATAATAGCTATAATCAATATACAGTTCAGCTAACGGTAACCAATAGTGTTGGATGTTCGAGCACAGCCGTTCAATATAATGCAGTTACAATAATTGAAGAATTAGATACCATTAATTTATCGAATGCTAATTTATGTGCGCCTTACACTACATCCTTTTCACTCAACACCAATGCAAGTGTTGGTATTGTTTCCTATAATTGGTCATTTGGCAATACACAAAGCGCTAGCATAGCCAACCCTTCAACTACTTATACAACACCCGGAAATTATACCATTACACTCAACTACACATTAGCTAACGGTTGCAGTTATTCAAAGCAAAAAACAATTGTTGTAGGCACTACCCCTATAGCCAATTTTACCGCGAGTCCTACCACTATTTGCATTGGTAGTGCCGTTTCTTTTGTAAATACTTCATCGCTAGCTAGCACCTATACTTGGTACTTTGGAGATGGCAATTTTTCAAACATAAGTACCAATCTTACTCACACCTATGTAGATACAGGTTATTTTTCAGTTATGCTAATTGCTGGAAATGGAACTTGTGCAGATACGGCTAATTATCAAAATCTTATTTATGTTAATCCTCCCAAAGCCTTATTTACATTTGCACTCAATAACTGTTCTGATAGAAAAACGATTGCCTTCACCAACAATTCCATAGGTGCTACTTCTTATCTATGGAATTTTGGAGATGGTGGCACCTCCACCTTAACCAATCCTACACACACTTATGCGTCTAATGGAACATATCAAGTAATTTTAAAAGCAATGAATTCCATAACGGGATGTATTCATTACGATACGCTTACTGTTGATATTTTTAATTTAACCCCTCAGTTTAATGGCACAATAAGTGCTTGTAAGCAAGTAAATTGTAGTTATACAGCCAATCCAAACATTAATTACATAAATTATACTTGGTATTGGGGCGATGGAAGCTATTCAAGTAATAGTAACAATTCTAATTATCATGCATATACAAACACAGGAGTATATACTATAAAATTAGTGGTTACTGATAAATACAATTGCAAAGATTCTATAACTAAAATTAACTACGTTAGTATATACGGCACGAACGTAAATTTTGTAGCTAATTCATTACAAGGGTGTGCTCCACATAATGTACTATTTAACAATACCAGCACAGCTGCATTGGGCGCAAGCATCATCAATTATAAATGGGATTTTGGAAATGGTATTATTAGCAATAGCTCCAACGGAAATACGATATACAACAATGCTGGATTATATGCTGTTCAACTAATAATTACCGAATCACATAATTGTGTAGACTCGATTACAAAAATCAACTATATTAAAGTAAACAAACCAGTAGCGAAATTTGGTGTAAATAAAGTTGTTGCATGCAATCAAGAATTAATTTATTTTTCTGATTCTTCTATTTATAGTGGAAACGGATTGACCTACTACTGGTCCTTTGGAGATGGTAGTAGTGCTGCTACCGCAAATCCTTCACATGCCTATACCCAAAACGGACTATATACTGTAAAACTAAAAATAACAGATAGTTTAGGTTGTACCGATTCCATTACAAAAACAAATTTGATTCAAATTAATGGTATTATAAGTTCGTTTATAGCAAGTGATACCCTAGCTTCTTGTCCGCCATTAGTTGTTAATCTAACGAATACTTCGACTAACAGTACAGCTTCTTTATGGACTTTTGGAAACAGTGGAACTAGCACCTTGTTAAACCCTAGCATTATTTATTCAAATCCTGGTACGTACATTATAAAACTGATTAGTACCAATGCTATTGGTTGTATAGATTCAGCCTTTAAAACAATTGTAGTAAACGGACCAACGGGTAGCTTTTCATATACACCTACGCAAGCCTGTTTCCCAAATGCTAGCATCGTATTTTCAGCAACAACCAATAATACACAATCGCTTTTGTGGGATTTTAGCAATGGTGTTACTGCAACTACTACAGGCAGTACTATAAGTTATACCTATACTTATAATCAGATAGGGAATTATATTCCTAAATTAGTGATGACTAGTGGTGCCAATTGTATTATTGCGCTCGTAGGCACTGACACTATTAAAGTAACAAAAACGAGTGCCAAGTTTGGTGCATCACAACTTACGTTTTGCAAATCAGGCACTGTTCAATTCACGGATTCTTCTACGGCATCAAGTGGCCAAATAGCAAACTATTTGTGGGACTTTGGCGATGGTACCAACAGTAATTTAAAAAATCCTAATCATACGTATAGCAATATTGGTGTTTTCTCCGTTCGACTTATTGTAATCAGTGATGTTGGTTGTGCCGATACGTGTTACAAAACAATCACAATCCTAGAAGGCAATAATATTAGTATGACCAATAACTTATTCTTGTGTGAAGGGCAAGGCAAAACGGTAACCATTACTTCAAATTCAATTATAACCAACTGGTCTCCATCAACAGGATTATCGTGTAGTAACTGTAGCGCTCCTTTTGTGAATCCACTCACGTCCACTAACTATACAATTATTGCTAGCAATACTAATGGATGTATAGATACTGCATACTTAGTCGTTACTGTTCAGCCCAAATTACCAAGTAGTATAGATAATCAGAAAAGTATTTGTTTAGGGGACTCTGTACGAATAAATGCATATGGTGGGACCAATTATACGTGGAGTCCAATTTCGTATTTATCAAATTCACAGATTAGCAACCCTTGGGCTTATCCTACAAGTACAACTACCTACTATGTAGCTATTCATCAAGGTACCTGTACTTTTGATACCCTACAATTGACTGTCACTGTAAACCCAAAACCAATATTAATTGCCGGTACAAGCCAAACAATTATGGCAGGGTCTTCGGTACTTTTAACGGCAAGTGGAACTAATATTAATTTCTACACATGGACACCCGCTTCAAGTTTGAGTTGCAATACCTGTGCAACGCCAATTGCTAGTCCAACAGAAAATACTGTTTACCATATAACCGTAAGCAATCTGTTTGGCTGCACAGCACGTGATTCGGTAAGTATTAATATACGTTGTGAAAATAGCCAAGTCTTTTTACCCAATACGTTTACACCCAATGGAGATGGCTTAAATGATGTTTTTGCAGTGAGAGGTGTGGGTCTAAGAAATATTGTAGCGTTTAGAATTTATAATAAATGGGGCAATTTAGTTTTTGAACGAACAGATTTTTCTTCAAATGACTATAACAACGGTTGGGATGGAACATTTAATAATACGCCACTAGGCAATGATATTTTTGTATATACCGTAGATGCTATTTGTATTACGGGTGATTTAATTCAGGTTAAAGGAGATATCGCATTAATAAAATAAACGTTATGAAAAAATCAATCAACACATTACTAGCTTCCCTATTATTTGTTTCAGCCATAGCACAAGATGCTCATCTATCTCAATTTTATGAAGCTAATATAATTCGAAACCCTGCCTTAACAGGTATATTTAGTGGCGACTATAAAATCAATTTGCAATATAGAAACCAATGGAGTGCCTTATCAGTGCCATTTCAAACTATGCTTTTCTCGGCAGAATCTAAGAAGAGTATAGGTAAAGAAAGTGGCGATTTTATTAGTTATGGACTTTTTACAACTATCGACAAAGCAGGCACTATTAATATGAGTAATAGTCAATTTTATGGGATGCTCAATTACAATAAATTGTTAGAAGAGTATCACTATACCTATTTGTCTTTTGGTTTTTCTGGCGGTTTTATACAGCGCTCATTTAATGCATCTAGAATGATCTTTGATAACCAATATCAAAATGGAACAATAACTACAGGCATTGGAGAAACCATTGCCAGCAATACCTTAAGGCATTATGATATAGGATCAGGTTTATCGCTTAATGGCGCTATGGGATATGAAAATAAAGCTAACTATTATATAGGTGTTGGCCTATATCATATAAATAAACCAGATGAAACGTTTAGAAATGAATCGTTTGTAAAACTTAATCGAAAATGGAGTATACATGCTGGATTTAAATCCAACATAGGAAATAATCTTAGTATTACAGCGCTGGTAAATTATACCAAACAAAATCCTTTTGAAGAACTAGTTTTTGGTGCTTTTCTGAATGTTAAACCAATCAGTGTAATCAATTCTAAAAATCATGTAATTCTATCTATTGGTGCTTTTAACAGAGTAAATGATGCTTATATAGGTGTAGTAAAATGTGATTTTAAAAATTATGCAATTGCTATTAGTTATGATGCAACAAGTAGTGCTCTAAAAAATTATAACCAAGGATTTGGTGCGTATGAATTGAGTATCAATTGGAGAGGTTTTTACAAATTCTCTAATAATAGAGCCATGATGCGTTGTCCACGTTTCGAAGATTTATTTGAACCAGATGCCTATTAAAAAAGGTTGAGCAATTGCTCGACCTTTTTTATTCTTTAGTTGCTGTTTGCTGCTCTTGTTCTATTTTAGTAATCAATTGCTTTTTCTTTTCAATTACATGCTTGCCTTCTTCTATTAAATTTGACAAGTGTGTTTTCAATTGTTCTTTCTTAGGGCCATCTTGCAGATTTTGTAAGGTATCTGTAAACTCGATTATCTTAGCTTCTTCATCGGCTAATTCTTCTTTCAATTGTTTTAAGAAAGAAACTTTTTGTTCTTTTTGTTTAGCTTCGTAAGCTACAGCAGATTTTTTTCTACGCTCACGATCTTCATCTTTGCGTTCAAAAAAAGTTTTTTTGGCATTTATAAATTGTTCCCACAATTCTTCATTTCGTTGTCGCGGTGCTGGACCAATTTGCTTCCAAGCATCCATTAATTCCAAAAACTCATCAGTTGTTGTACGCCAATTAGTGGAATCTTTTAATTGTAATGCTCTACTTACCAGTGCTTCTTTCTTTGCTAGATTATCTTCGAATGAAATCTTTAAGTTATCAAAATGTGCTCTTTTGGCCGCAAAGAAAACATCTTTTGCTGCAGAAAAAGTAGCCCAAATTTCATCACTTTTCTCATTGGGCACTCTACCAATTTTTTTCCACTCCTCTGTTAAATCCTGCATTTTTTGAGTGGTCTCATTCCAATTGGTTTCATGTTGTATCGCAACCGCTTGATCTATTAATGCTAATTTAAGTTGTAGATTATTGTTGTGCTCTTGTTCAATTTTGGCGTAATTATCTTTCTTCCTGTTAAAAAAATCGGTTTTCAATTGCATTAATTCCGTCCATAATGTTTCGTTCTTTTCATACATTGTCGGACCAATTTTTTTCCACTCCTCTATGCAGGCATTAAAAAATACCGTAGCTTCTTTCCAATTATCAGAAAGAGCCCAACGCTTAGCGGTATCCACCAATTCCATTTTATAATCAAGATTATTGATATAGTCTTTTTCTTGGTTAGCAAAATGTGCTTTCTTCTTTTCGAAAAAATCATTTTTCATTGCTTCAAATTGCTTCCATAATTTATCATTACGGATATAATCAGCAGCAGAAATAGATTTCCATTCCTCATTCATTAATTTTATCTCTTCGGTAATAGACTTGAAATTACCGCCCTCAATGTTTACTGCAAGTTTCTTTAAAATAGCCTCTTTTTGTAAAATAACACCTTCGTGTAGGGATTTGGTTTCTTGTTCAAAACCATCTAAAATTTGTAATAAACCAGGTACATCGCCTATTAAATTGGCTTTTAATAAATACTCTTTGTAACGCACTACTTTACCATATAATTTTACTTTCTCTGGGGTTAGCTGCCATTCTTCTTGGAGCTCTTTAATTTTTGCACTTGCATCCTTATGCTTTTTTATTAATGAAGTAACAACTACCGATGCATTTTGCAACGTTAAACTTACAATTTCTCTAGAAGGGAAAAAAGATGTTGGATTAATCGATAAACTACCATTAGGTGCTAAAGTAAATAGATGTTTATCATCAATTGCTTCATTATTCCACCAATCTAAAATAGTCTTTACGTCTTGTTCAGTGCCCATGATTATTAAGATTTCATATTTTATCTACGAAAATAAATTATTTATAGTACTTATCGTATTACTTAGTACCAAAAACTGTTTTTAATATAGAAGTTGTTCTTGCCGCAGCATTCGTTCTTATTGCTTTCTCTTCAATAGCCAATTTTAAAAATACGGCTTTAAGTGTTTGATCGGTAACATAACTTGTAAGATTGGGATTTACCTTTTGGGTGAATGGAATTTTATTATACGTCTTAAACACTGTATTCCATGCATCTTCTGCTTTCGTTTGTTGTAAGGAAGTGCTTATAATTGGGGTTATGGCAACTTTTAAAGAATCGCTGGTGCTTGCTTTTAAATAATCGGTAGCTGCTTGTTCTGATCCATTTAGAATTTGAACGGCATCTTGAAAAGAAATCTTTTGAATGGCCGTTAGAAATACGGGTGTAATTTGAATGGCTGCTTGCTCTGCAGCTCTATTCATTGATAACACAACAGAATCCACTAAATAGCCCAATCCTATTTTTTGTAAATTGGTTGCTACAATTGCTGCTTCTGGAGGCAATACTATTTTAACTAACGCATCATTATAAAATCCATTAACGGCCGATAATTGTTTACCGGTATTTTGAATTCCAATACGTAATGCTTCCTTCAATCCTTTACTAATATCACTATTTGATAAGATTGATTTTTGCATTTTCGATGCTAATATCGAAGAACTACTTTTTTGTGCAGGCACTTCTTCTAAAAGCACAAACAACATAATACCTAAAACATACTTTTTCATAACGCTATAATTGATTTTTAATTTGATGGCTGCTTAGGCTGTTCACTTCCTCCCTCGTTATTATTATCATCTCCTTCCTTCAATAAACTATCTCTACTCTTTGCTTTCTTTTCTTCTGAAGTTTGATTTTTTTCTGCTCTTCCTTTTTTATTACTTGCTGCTTTTGCGTCCGACTTGCCAATCCTATAAGTAAACGTAATATTAGCGATGCGCGTTTCTCGATCTCTGTAATTGACTTGATAATAGTTGCTATAGTCGTAGATATTGGTGTACTTTCTAGTGTTCAATATATCTGAAATAGATAGGGTTACACTTCCTTTTGAATTCCAAAAATTTGCTTTATATGCCAAATCAATCCAATATAGCTCTTGAGTTTTACCTTGCGCCGTTACTTTAGGCGCTTCATAATTTGCATTAAGCTGTATTGAATTGCCTTGATTTAATTTATAAGTTGTATTCACTTTAGTAAACCAACTGGTTCCATTTGTATTTACAGCCTGTGCAATGGAATTATTAATGATGTTTGTTTTAAACAAATTGAAATTAAAACTAGCATCCCAAGGCTTCGAAATTTGCACTTTTCCTGTAAGCTCTGCACCAAAGGTTTCGCCTTTGTTTAAATTTTGAGGCTGCGTAAAACTCGTACCATCGCTGTAAAATACTCTATATTTTTCTATAAGGTTTTCAGTGTATTGATAGTAGGTGCTAAACATAATTTGATGCCCCTTTTCAAATTGTTTATTATAATTTAGTTCTGCATTATGAATAAATTCTGGTTTTAAATTTGGATTACCCATACTTGAATCTTGAGGATTCGATAAATCTAAAAATGGCATCATATCTCTAAAGCCTGGTCTATTCGTTCTTCTTGAATAGCTAAGGTAAAAAGTTTGACCTGGTGATACTTGGTAGGAAATATAAGTAGTAGGGAATAAATTCAAAAAATGATTTTCGT
>CAIWHF010000167.1 GCA_903912405.1 uncultured Bacteroidota bacterium
ACTTCTTCAACAGCTCAAATTTGTATGCTATTACCTGTAGATGAATTTTCTAACTTCGAGCAAATTCTAAGCTCCAATACTTGGTATGTAAATAAAAAACTAACTATAAAGCCCATTCAATCAAAAACGGCTAATAGAATAGTTGCTATTTGTTCGCGTATTAATTCTATATACAAACAAGAAACGTTAGTGATTTATGAAGCAGATCATTCCTATACACCAGATTTTAAAGCGCTGCTAAGTCCGTACTATCTTAATTTATAAGTACTTCAATTTTTATTTTTTGTATAATATGTTGTAAGTTTATGCAAACCATGAAGCTTCTCTTGCTTTTCTTGTATTCTTATATTTGCTTGCTTGCAACAAGTATAGATACTTATGCTCAGCATAAAGTGGTTAAGAAAGAAAATACAACTTTAGTTGATACCTTATGGAATCAAATAGATAAATTGGGCAATAAACAGGGTAATTGGTTTTTAAAGAGCCATGCAGCAATGGGGGAGGAAAATACTACATCTTATGGTTTTTATAATCATGGAATGAAAGAAGGTCAATGGTATGTTTTAGATGAAATGAATGAATTGTTGCGTGTTGAAAATTATAAAAACAATTTACTTGATGGAGAAAATAAATTCTTTGAACAGGGTTATTTAGTTTGCATAGGTCATTATAGAAGTGTAAGTGCAAAATATAAGTATGATACTATAAAAGTTGAAGATCCAATAAGCGGGAAAATAAAACAGGTTATTGTTCCTGCAGAAAAAGGCACCACCAAGCATGGTACCTGGGAATTTTTTGATGCGCCAAGTGGCAATTTATTAAAGATTGAAGAGTGGCAAGTGGATGATCGAATTTTTGAAAAAACCTATGATCGAAATAGAGAGGATACTGCCTTTGTGAACGCTCGAATAAGAAGTTTGCCACATGTAAAGAATAATTATTTTAAGCCACCTCCTAATAAACGGTTTTTACTTTTAAATTAAGTTGTATGAAACTTCCATTGGATGCTAAATTTAGCATGTTCGAAAATCGAATAAAAAAAGTATGGAAACATATTGCTAAAGTAGCCAGTAAACAAGGTATTGTATGCTTTAGGATTTATGATCATGATTTACCTGAGTTTCCCTTTCGTATGGAATGGTATGATGGAGCCGTTTATGTTTCTGAATATAAAAGAAAGCATGGCATGGAAGATGAAGAACATGCTGCATGGGTGGCGCAATGTAAATCTGTTATTGCTCAAGTGTTGTCAATTGATGTTGAATTGATTTTTATGAAAGAGCGTAAACGACTCAATCATAAAGACGCACAATATGAGAAAGAGGCTACTAGTAAAATAGAGCGTATTGTAAAAGAGCAAGGATTGAGTTTTATTATTAACCTTTCTGATTATTTAGATACTGGTTTGTTTTTGGATCATCGTATTACGAGAGCTTATGTTAGAGATCAAGTGAAAGGTAAACGAGTGTTGAACTTATTCTGTTATACCGGTTCGTTTTCTGTTTATGCCGCTGCAGGTGGCGCAGATTTGATTACATCTGTAGATTTATCTAATACCTACATCAATTGGACTAAACGAAATTTGCAGTACAATAAATTGTATAGCGCTGATAAACACATGTTAGTGCAAGATGATGTAATGGAATGGTTGAAAGCCGCACCTAAAGATTATTTCGACTTTGTAATAGTAGATCCACCAACGTTTAGTAATAGTAAGCGCATGCAAGATGTCTTCGATGTACAGCGCGACCATGTATCGCTTTTAAAATTGGTGTTAAGAACTACTCAATTGGACGGAACTATTATTTTTAGTAATAATTTTAAAAATTTCGTACTAGACGAAGCAGCTATTCCTGCTTTTAAAATAAAAGATATTACCAAATTTACCACTCCTTTTGATTTTGTTGGTAAATTGCATAGGCATTGTTTTGAAATAACGAAATAAACTAGTTTTTAATGAATAAGATAATTGAAGTTCAGCAATTAGTAAAAAAATACGACAACTTTACGGCGGTTAATGCTATTAGTTTTCATGTTAATGAAGGCGAAATCTTTGGGCTTTTAGGTCCGAATGGCGCAGGGAAAACCACAACCTTAGAAATTATCGAAACACTAAGATCGAAAACATCTGGTTCGGTGCAGGTTTGTGGCTTTGATTTAGATAAAGACCCAATTAAAATTAAAGAAGTAATTGGTGTGCAATTGCAAGCCGCTGGTTATTATCCAAATTTAAATTTAACTCAGTTGATTGAGCTTTTTGCTGGTTTATACAATAAGCAAATCGACGCTTTGGAGTTATTGAACAAAGTTCAATTAACAGAAAAGGCAAAGGCAAAATACAAAGAATTGTCGGGTGGGCAGAAGCAACGATTTTCTATTGCTACAACCCTTATCAATAATCCTAAAGTTATTTTCTTAGACGAGCCTACGACAGGCTTAGATCCGCAAGCGAGAAGAAATCTGTGGGATCTTATTTTAAGCCTTCGTTCAACAGGAACTACAATAGTTTTAACCACACATTATATGGACGAAGCTGAAGTTTTATGTGATCGAGTGGCAATTGTAGATGCAGGAGTGATTAGCAAAATTGACACCCCATCTAATTTAATAGATCAATTATTAGCCACGGGTTTTGAAAAGCCACTTCCAGTGAAGCAAGCAAGCCTAGAAGATGTTTTTATCCATCTTACTGGCAATGCGTTGCGCGACGATTAAAAGGCTATTTGTATATGCAAAACGTTGTTACTTATAAGGTCTCCTTACTTGATACCGAAATCCACTTCTATGTTAGTGGAAATGGCCCTCGTTATTTAATTTGTTTTTATGGTTATGGTCAAAATGCAACAGTATTTGAAGCCTTAGCAACTCATTTAAACGACACACATACGCTCCTAATGGTAGATTTGCCTTTTCATGGGGCCAATATGCATAAAAAAGGATTTGAATGGACTATTGCTCATTCAAATGCCTTAATTAGCTACTTCAAACAACAATTTAATTTTCACAGCTATTCATTATTAGCCTATAGTATAGGCGCGAGAATAGCCTTGTCTATATTTGAGCAAGATATACAAGCCGTAGAAAAATTATATCTATTAGCCCCTGATGGAGTTTTTAATAGTCGTTTTTTTAAGTTCATAACAGGTAATCGATTAGGGAAGGGGCTCATGAATATATTTATCCATTTTCCTCATGTTGTGCTTGGTATCATTCATTTCTTGTCTTTTTTGACAATTTTAGATAATGCAAGTAAGCGATTGTATTTATCTACTACGCATTCTCAATTAAAAAGAAGAAGGTTGTCGAATTTCTGGAATAGTGTGCATCAATTGGGGTTTAGTACTTCTTTAAAATCCTATTTGTTGCATCATTCAAGTGCGCAAAAAAAAATAGCAGTGTTTTATGGAAATCATGATCCTATTATAAATAAAAAACGGTTGTTACATGCATTGAAACCATTCCCATCGATTCAAGTACATGCCCTGCCTTGTGGCCATAATATTTTCAACGCCAATATTTTTCCATTGGTTTTAAAAAGAGCTTTTTTGTAATGGTTTATTTTTTGATTTTTATTGGAATAATTTATTTTATCGGCTTTGCGATATTACGTTATAGCTTCAAAAGTATGGAGGCGCCTGGTATTCCCGACACTTATATCCCTGCAATAAAATTTTCAATTGTAGTGCCCGCTCGAAATGAGGAGGATAATATTGAAAAGCTGATACATTCTTTTAATCAATTAAAATTCCCCAAAGATTTTTTCGAATTAATTATTGTGGATGATTTTTCAGAAGACAATACTGTGAATGAAATTTTACCCTATTGTTCTAGTTCAATACGCTTATTGCAGTTGCGTAATTTGGAAGAGCAATCATTGAAAAATAAAAAAAGAGCCTTGCACGAGGGTATACAGATTGCGCATCACGAGTTTATTGTAACTACAGATGCAGATTGTGTGTTTGATAAGAATTGGTTGCGGACCATTGCTTTTTTTATAGAAAGAGATGGTGCTAGAATGGCCATTGCTCCTGTTGCATTTACTAATGATGGTAGCTCTTTGGCCGCATTTCAATCCTTAGATTTTATGATGATGCAGGCTGTGGGTATTTCATTATTTTCCCTGGGATCAGCATCAATGAACAATGGGGCTAATTTTATTTTTGAAAAAAAAATATTTTTTGAATTACGTGGTTTTGATGGGGTAGACAATATTGCATCGGGCGATGATTTTTTATTTTTGAATAAGTATAGAAAAACAGCTAACCCTCAAATTACGTATGTATTTCATACAGATGCTATAGTGCACACGTTGCCGCAAACAAGTGTTCGTAATTTTTTTCAACAACGCATTAGATGGGCTTCAAAAATGGGTAATTATAAGAATGTCTTATTGACCAGTACCTTGATTTTTATCTTCTTATTTAATGTAATTAGTCTTTGGTTAATAGGCATGATGCTATTTCAAGCTCATTATGCAATACTTTGCCTCGCATTCCTGGGGTTCAAGATTTTTTCTGAATCCTTGTTGTTAAATAAGGCTAAGCAATTTTTCAATTTTGATAAAGCATACCTTACCTTGATATGCTTTCAGCTTCCCCATATTATTTATATGGTAAGTGCTGCGTTGTTTTCTAAATTGAAAACATACGAATGGAAAGGGCGAATTTTACGTTAAGCTAAAAGTAAAAATACACAGGGCACTTTACCTATCTCTATAGGATTATTTTTCCAGTCGGCTACCTTTTTAGTTTTTATATAACTATCCTTAGCGCTTACATTTTTAGCAACACATAATTTTGTGCTTGGCGCAAGTTGTTTTAATAGATCTGCCATTAATTGATCATTCCTATAAGGTGTTTCAATTATAATTTGGGTAAGATTTTCTTTTTTGGATTGTTGTTCGAGTGCTATAATGTTCTCTCTTCTCAATGGATGTTTCAATGCTATATATCCGTGAAAGGCAAATTTTTGTCCATTTAATCCAGAGGCCATAAGGGCTAAAAAAAGCGAACTTGGACCAGTTAGTGGCAATACTTTTGCATTATGATCATGGGCTAGCATTACTAAATCAGATCCAGGATCAGCAATTCCAGGGCAACCAGCTTCACTCATGATACCAATTGTTCTTCCTTCCTTTAGCCAGTCTTTAAATGTTTTGTAATCTATACCATTATGTTTGTCTATTTCAATGAAATGACAAGCATCTATGTCTATTGATTTGTCTACACTTTTTAGAAAACGCCTAGCTGTTCTGAGGTTTTCGACAAAAAAGTATTTTATTGTGGGTACAATTTTGATTAATTCCGTCGACAAGGTTTCGTTAGCATCTTCTGCAACAGGAATAGGAATTAAGTATAAAGTAGCTTTATTATTCATTGGAGATAAAATAAAAATAGCCGGCAAAAACCGGCTATTTGTTTGAAATGCTTTTTATTAAAATTTAGGACAAGTAAAATTGTAATGTGGTCTTGGATCTCTTTTGTTGATGCAGCCATTATAGATTAATGAAAGCTCTACGCCACCAGCTCCATTGGTAGCAGGGGCAAAACTAGATGTGTTGACATCATAGCTAAATCCAATTTTCATTTTAGTGAATTCTAAACCAATGTAAGGAATGATTGCATCATCATAACGATACCAGCCACCCATATATAATACGGTGTTTCTTGTATATTCATCATGTCCAGGGTTTAAAATAAAACCAGTGGCAGCACCTAAAACAACTTCTGTAGCAGAAGCTTGAGATTGATACAATGCACTTACATACAATAACATGTTGTCATTTAAGTTGATAGAAGAACCAGCATAAGCAGAAATACGTTGGTGGATTTTATGACCAACACCCGCTAGAAAGTTCTCTGTTGGTTCCGTTAAATGATACATAGATGCACCCGCATAAGCAGTTGCATAATCATTAATTTTACCTGAATACATTAAGCCTACATTAAAATCAGGATAAGTCAAATCGCCTGTTGGTGGTACTTCACCAGATGGTAAGTTAGTTAATCCAGTATTTGGATCGAATTGATTTTCAAATATTAATTTATTGAAATTAATTTTCTTTTGAACGATATAACCCTGTACACCAAAAGAGATGGTGTGGTTTTTATAATATCCTAATGATTTGTGGTAGGCCAAAGAAATGCCGGTAGTCATATTGGTTAAAGCACCGGTTCCAGATTGGTCGTATAACACAATCATACCCACGCCAAGCGCATCACCTTCTGGTAAGGAGTTCTTTAGTGTAGCAATATCAAAAGATACGGTACCTGTGGTGTATGGAGTATTAGAAACCGTAGCCCATTGTGTTCTGTAATTAGCTCCAAAACGCAAATCACATTGCGTTAAACCCGTTAATGCTGGATTTAAAGTTAATGGAGACGTAAAATATTGAGAAAAGTGCACATCTTGAGCAAAAGAATTGCTAAAGCATGCCGCAAATAAGCTTAGTCCTACTAGTATTTTTTTCATTAAATATAATTTATATTATAAGTAGCCAATTATAAGTTAGCAATTTAGAACAAGTTTTTCTAATAAACAAGACATTATCCTGTTTTTTTCAGTTGGGTTAGTTTTGAAGTTTTTCTCCAAAGCACAAATCTCCTGCGTCTCCTAGTCCTGGCAAGATATAACTTTTGTCGTTTAGCTCAGGATCTATGGCGCCCACCCAAATATGGGCATTGGGTAAGGCTTTCTGAACAAAATCAATGCCTTCTTGGCTTGCAATGACACATACAATATGCAGCTCACTAGGAGTGCCATTGGCTAGAAGACTAGGAATGGCCTTAATAAAAGAGGCTCCTGTTGCTAGCATAGGGTCGGCAATAAGAAGGGGTCTACCATTTAAATTAGGTGCTGTAACATAGGACTGTTCAATATGAAAGCCCTGTTCATCGTGTTTTCTGTATGCGGCTACAAAAGCACTGTCTGCTTTGTCTAAGTAATTCATCAATCCTTGAAATAAAGGAATCCCTGCACGTAAAATGGTAGCTATAACGGGTTGTTGTTGTAGGGTATAGCTTGTGGTAGTCGCAAGCGGTGTATTGATCGCTATAGGTTGATAAGAGAAAGTTTTGCTGATTTCGTAAGCAGCTACCTCTCCAATTCGCTCTATATTCCTTCTAAAGCGCATTCTGTCTTGCTGAATAGCGACATCTCTTAATTCACTAATCCAGATTTGCACCAAAGAATGAGCTTCACTTAAATGATGTATCATGATACCGATCGTTTAATAACCCTGTAAAAGTAAATTTTTATTTTTTAATAAAAGGGCATCTTAACTGATTTATCCATTTGCCGTTAAAATACCGTTAAACTAAATAAATAAGTAGCAATACCTCAAGCATACGCCTATTTTTGTAACTTCGCAACTCATTATTTAATTTAATATTAATTATGACTCCGACAATGGAATCTATTGATTATGCAAAACTACCTCAACACATTGCCATTATTATGGATGGAAATGGTCGTTGGGCAAAAGAGCGTAACAAAGATCGAGTATACGGCCATCATGAAGGGGTATTGAGTGTAAGAGAAATCGTAAATGTTAGTGCGGAAATTGGTATTCAATATTTAACGCTCTATGCATTTTCTACTGAAAACTGGAATAGACCTAAGGAAGAAGTAGATGCCTTGATGGAACTTTTAGTGAATACTATAAGAAAAGAGGTTAATGATTTAAATAAAAATAATATTCGGCTTTGTGTAATTGGAGATATGGGGAGTTTGCCCATGAAGTGTCAAATTGAACTGAAAGAGGCTATTGATCTTACCATAACAAATACTGGTTTGACGCTTATTTTAGCTTTGAGTTATAGCGCAAAATGGGAGCTGGTGGAGGCAATCAAAAAGATTGCTAAAGCAGTGCAAAGTGATTTGTTGAAAGTGGAGGCAATTAACGACGAATTAATAAGTGCTCATTTATCAACGGCTGCTTTTCCAGATCCAGAATTAATGATTAGAACGAGCGGAGAACATAGAATTAGTAATTTTCTTCTGTATCAATTAGCATATGCGGAATTGTATTTTACAAGTACGCATTGGCCAGACTTTAGAAAAGAACAATTTTTACAAGCAATTTGTGATTATCAAAATAGAGAACGCCGTTTTGGTAAAACAAGTGAGCAAATACAAACGAACTTAACAAATGTTGATGAATCTAATTAAGAAATGTAGTTATTTAATACTATTGGTATTATTGTCTTGCCCTTCTCTTTTTGCCCAAGGTTTAGGAGCTAAAGCGGCATTGTCTTCTGCTGCCAATAATGAGCCAGCAGCGCCCATGGAATATACTATTGGTGGTGTAGCTATTAAAGGTGTACGCTACTTGGACGAAGAATTATTAATTGCTGTTGCCGGTTTAGAAGTGGGCGCAAAAATCAAGTTATCTAATGATGAATTGATTAGTAAAGCTATTAGAAATTTATGGAAACAAGATTTATTTGCTGATGTTAAAATCAAAGTAAGCAAAGTAATTAATGATAAGGTATTTTTAGAAATTCAATTAGAAGAAAGACCCCGATTGAGTAGATACATTATTAAAGGCGTTAAAAAAGGCGAAACGCAAGAAATAAAAGATAAAATAAATCTGGTTAAAGCAAAAGTAGTTACCGAATCTATTAAAAAGGAAGTGGCTACAAAAATTAAAAAGTTTTATGCGGATAAGGGTTTTTCAAATACCACCGTGCAAATTAAAGAAAGACCAGATACAACTATTGTAAATAATGTTGTGCTAACGATAACTATAGATAAAGGAATTAAGTCGCAAATTAACCAAATCAATTTTGCTGGCAACGAACATGCAAGTGATGAGCGTTTGAAGAGAAGCTTTAAAGGAACAAAAGAAATGCCTCGCCTGACCTTGTATCCAAAATATGATCAAGGTTTGTTTGATAAAGAGGAAAGAAGCTTTAAAAAGTATATCCAACAAAAAGGTTTTTTATCGCTATCAAAAACATTAGATGCATTAAGCCCATATATGAGATTGAATGTATTTACTTCATCTAGATTCAATGCGGCTAAATATGAATCAGACAAAGAAGCATTGATTAACTATTATAATACCCTAGGGTATCGCGATGCTAAAATTGTAGTTGATACCATTCGTAGAATGTCTAATGGCAAATTGAATGTAGATGTGAAGATAGATGAAGGTAATCGTTATTATTTCGGAAATTTTGTTTGGAAGGGAAATACGAAATATAGTGCTGATATTTTGTCAAAAGTATTAGGTATTCAAAAGGGTGATGTTTACAATCAAGAATTGTTAGATAAAAGAATTGGGACACAAGTGAGTCCTGATGGCGGAGAAGATATTAGTAGTATTTATATGGATGATGGTTATTTGTTTTTTAATATAGACCCTCAAGAATCTAGTATTACTAATGATACTATTAATTATGAAATGCGTGTTGTAGAAGGGCCGCAAGCAACTATAAAGAACATTACCATTGTTGGTAATGACCGAACCAATGAATATGTATTGCGAAGAGAATTACGTACGCTTCCGGGCAATAAATTTAGTCGCTCTGATTTAATTAGAACGCAGCGTGAAATTGCTAATCTAGGCTTCTTTGATCAAGAGAAAATTGGAATTAAACCAACTCCTAATCCAGCAGATGGAACTGTAGATATTGAGTATTCTGTAGTGGAAAAATCAAGTGATCAATTACAATTATCTGCAGGCTTTGGCGGTAGTGTGAAATTTTATGGAAATGTAGGTATTGCCTTTAATAACTTTTCAATTAAAAATATCTTCAAACCAAAATTCTGGGATCCACTTCCTGTAGGGGATGGTCAGCGTTTATCAATCAACTATCAGTCAAATGGAGCGTATTATAACTCACTTAACTGCTCCTTTACAGAACCTTGGTTAGGGGGTAAAAAACCGATCTCGCTTACCACAAGTGTTATTGGTAGCCGCTATTCAGCAGTTGGCTTAGGGGGCGATGCAAATGCTTCTTATCTAAAAGTTATTGGTGGTGGCGTGTCTGTTAGTAAGCGTGTGAAATGGCCAGATGATAACTTTGTACTTTCTGTTGGATTGAATTATCAAAACTATTTCCTAAAAAATTATCAGTTATTGAGTGGCTTCTTAGATGGATACGCCAACAGTTTATATATTAAAACTGTTTTGTCTCGTTATTCTATAGATCAACCTTTATATCCAAGAAGCGGATCTGATATTAGCTTATCCTTTCAGTTTACACCACCTTGGAGTTTAATAACGGGAAAAGATTTTACCAATGCTTCGGTAAGTGAAAAATACCAGTGGATTGAGTATTTTAAATTTAGATTTAAGGCAGATTGGTATCAAAAAATTATTGGCAATTTAGTATTGAAAGTATCTGCTAAGATGGGCTTTTTAGGATACTACAATAGCACTATTGGTTACGCACCTTTTGAGCGTTTCCAATTAGGAGGTGATGGTATGCAAGGGTTTCAAGCGTTTGTTGGTAGAGACATCATTTCTCAGCGCGGTTATGAAATGTATGCTCAGAATAAAACTATTTTTAATAAATATTCTGCTGAGTTGAGATATCCATTGTCGCTTAGTCCTACGTCTACAATTTATGCATTGGCTTTCTTTGATCAAGCTAATGCATGGGATGACTTTAAGAGTTATAATCCTATCCGTTTAAATAGAGATGCTGGAATAGGGGTACGTATCTTCTTGCCTATGTTTGGTTTGTTGGGATTGGATTATGGGGTTGGGTTTGACAGATATAATAAAGACGCTGGCGTAACTAGCTTTAAGGATATGTCTAAATTCACCTTCATGCTAGGTTTTGAACCGGATTAATAGCTACTTATTTATTATTTTAAAATTACGTATTATGAAAAAACTTGTATTTGCTTTATTGTTTTTAGGAATGGCTTCCATTGCTAATGCACAACGCTATTGCGTTATTGACTCTAAATACATTCTAGAAAAATTAGTTGATTATAAAGATGCCCAAACGCGACTAGATCAAGCGTCTCAAAATTGGCAACAAGAAATTGACGCTAAAATGCAAGAAGTAGATAAATTGTATAAATCGTATCAAGCTGAAAGAGCTATGCTTTCTGATGAAATGAGAAAAAAACGAGAAGATGAAATAGTAGCTAAAGAGAAATTAGCTAAAGACCTTCAAAAACAACGATTTGGTTATGAGGGTGATTTATACAAGCAACGTCAGATATTGGTGAAACCAATTCAAGATAAGGTGTATAATGCCATTCAAAAATATGCCGGTGTAAAAGGCTATGATTTAGTGTTAGATAAAGCTGGTGGGGTTACCATTTTCTTTGCAGACCCTAAATTAGATAAAAGTGAAGAAATTCTTAAATCACTCGGTCAGACTAAATAATTCGCCACAAAATATTATTTTTACTAATCTTTATTAATTTTATATCCACCAAACAAAACGTACATGAAAAAAATTACGCTATTAGCAGCCCTTTTTGGAACATTTATAAGTGCTTCATATGCCCAAAATAAATTAGGTTATATCAATTCTCGTGAATTATTGGAAGTGATGCCAGAAGTAAAAAAAGCTGATTCTTCTTTACAGATTTATGCTAAATCTTTCCAAGATCAATTAGAATCTATGAGTAAAGAATATGAAAGCAAAGTAAAAGATTTTCAAGCGAATGAAAAAACAATGAATGAAGCTGTAAAAGAAGTGAAAGTTAAGGAAGTACAACAATTGCAAGAGCGTATGGAAACATTGCAACAAAGTGCGCAAGAAAAAACAGCTAAAAG
>CAIWHF010000168.1 GCA_903912405.1 uncultured Bacteroidota bacterium
AATTGAATGTGTATTGCGAAATACAACCCTGCACCAAGCCAATTGATTATTCAAGTGCTATCAAAGGCGTTATCTTATCGGGTAGTCCATATTCTGTAAACGATGAATTTGCGCCTAAGCCAGATGTATTAGCTATTGCATCTAAAGTACCTGTTTTAGGTGTGTGTTATGGTGCGCAATTAATAGCGCAATCTACAGGTGGCGTAGTAGGCAAATCGGCACATAGAGAATATGGTCGTGCTCACTTAGATAATATAATTACAGATCCTTTGTTTGCTGCAATAGAAAATGGGTCGCAAGTATGGATGAGTCATTCCGATTCTGTAAAAGAATTGCCAACCAATTTAAATTGCATTGCTACTACGGCGAGTATACCTGTTGCTGCATTTAAAGCTGCAGAAGGATTTACAACATTCCCTATGTATGGCATTCAATTCCATCCAGAGGTTACACATAGTGAACAAGGTAAAACACTCATCAAAAACTTTGTGGTGGGTATTTGTGCCTGTCAACAAAATTGGACACCCGACGGATTCATTGAAACTACCGTTGCCTCCATTAAAAAACAAGTGGGCAATGGCAAGGTAGTGATGGCTTTAAGTGGAGGTGTAGATTCTACAGTGGCAGCTACCTTAATTCAAAGAGCGATAGGCGATAATTTGTATTGCATTTTTGTGGACAACGGTTTGTTGCGTAAAGATGAATTTACCCAAGTATTAGAAGGCTACAAGCAATTGCATTTAAATACTAAAGGGATTGATGCTCGACATCGTTTCTATACCGCTTTAGCAGGAGTATCAGATCCGGAGAAAAAGCGTAAAATTATTGGTGGTTTATTTATTGATATATTTCAAGAAGAAGCGCAACATCTAACGGATGTGAGCTTTTTAGGTCAAGGAACGATCTATCCAGACGTTATTGAATCGGTATCGGTGAATGGACCTTCTGTAACCATTAAATCGCATCATAATGTAGGTGGCTTACCAGAGAAAATGCATTTGCAATTAGTAGAGCCTTTACGTTTATTATTTAAAGACGAAGTAAGACGAATTGGAAGAGCATTAGGGATTGATGAATTATTTTTATCGCGCCATCCGTTCCCTGGACCAGGTTTAGGCATTCGCATTTTAGGAGCTGTGTCTGAAGAAAAAGCACTTATGTTGCAAGAAGCAGATGCTATTTATATCAATACCCTAAAAGAGTTTGGATGGTATGATAAGGTATGGCAAGCAGGTGCTATTTTATTGCCAGTGCAAAGTGTTGGTGTTATGGGTGATGAGCGCACCTACGAATTTACTATTGCCTTAAGAGCGGTAACATCTGTAGATGGTATGACTGCTGATTGGGCGCATTTACCGTACGACTTATTAGCTCAAATTTCTAATAATATTATAAATAGAGTAAAAGGAATAAATAGAGTAGTCTATGATATTAGTTCCAAACCACCAGCAACGATTGAGTGGGAATAACAAAAAAGGATTAGCATTTGCTAATCCTTTTTTGTTGGCTTTAAATAAAGCGAAAATCCTAATAGAATTAGTATAATACAAGAAAATAATGCAATGCATGCAATTGCTGTAGCAATAAAATGCAATGCATACGTGATGATTAATAAAATTAAAAATACTACAGAGAAGGTTAGTGCAATTTGATTATGAGAAAAATTAGCGTCTAATAATTTGTGATGTAAATGATTTCTATCTGCATGAAAAGGGGATCCTTTTTTAAAAATACGAATAGAGAATACTCTAAAGGTGTCGAATATTGGAATGATAAGTAAAGCTAGTGTAATCAAAGTAGCGCCTCCTGAACCTGTGACGATATAGCTAATATTATTTGTTGTGGAAATGTTTTTAATAAAAACAATACATAGCGTTGCTAATGAAAATCCTAAAATTAAAGAACCGGTATCTCCCATGAAAATTCTAGCTGGAGCTAGATTAAATTTTAGAAATCCAAGAACAGCACCTAGTAAGGTAATGCTAATAATAGCTTCATTGTAATTGTAATTAAGGGTAAATAAAATGCTTAAGATTACCAAAATTAATGCAGCTAAACTACCGGCTAAACCATCTATGCCATCAATCAAATTAAATGCATTAGTAACAAAAATAATTCCAATAATGGAGAATAAAAGGCTAATTAAATAAGGTAGTTCATGAATTCCAAAAATTCCATGAAAGGAAAGAAGGCGGATGTCTGCAAAATATACTACAATGAAGGCAGCAACTGCTTGTGCTACAAATTTTTTAAAAGGAGATAAACCTGCTAAATCATCTTTTACGCCGGTAATAAATAATATAAAAGTTGAGATTACAAAATAATACCAATTTTGAAAAAAAGGAATGGTTCCAATGTCATTTATTTTTATTAAAGTTATGGATGAAAAAAGTGAAACTACAATAAAGCTCAAATAAATGCCTATTCCACCTAAGTTAGTAATGATACGATCATGTACTTTGCGTTCATTATCTGGAGTGTCTAAATATCTGTTTTTAGTTGCAATGTAAATAATTCTCGGCATTAGAAAAATTGCCAAAAAGAGGGAGGTTATAAAGCTCGAAATTAATAATATGAGAAAATAGTTTGACATAATTTTTAGCAAAAAACTAATTTTTATTCTACAAAGTTAAAGCAAATATATTAAAAATAAAAATATTCTAATTTAAAATTGACTACTGAATTTATAAAGATTGAAATCTTCTTTTTGTATTGCCATCTTCAATGCGTTTTCTACTTCTTTTTTTTGAATTGATTTCATTTTATTATATTGTATTATACGCCAACATTTTTCTAATGTAAGTGCCAATTTACGTTCTTTATTACTATTTTCTTTTATTAGTGCGGCATCTATAGCATGAGATAAGTGCTCCATTCCTTCTAGCTCGCTAGCAATTGTTTTTATAACTTCTATGGATTGGGATGCATGGTCATGTAGCATAGCTTTAAGCGTATTGATTAAACTATCGGCTAAAGGTCTATCCGCTTTATTTACTACAAAAACATCCGCAATTTCCATAATGCCCGATTTTAAGGTCTGAATTTCATCACCTGCTTCTGGAACAAGGGTAACCACGGTACAATCAGCCATACCGGCAATATCAATCTCGCTTTGTCCTACACCTACTGTTTCTATTAATATATAATCAAAATTGGCATGTTTTAAGATGTCGGTTATTTCATAAATCTGATGATGTAATCCACCCAAGGCACCTCTGCTTGCTAAGGAGCGAATATAAACATTGGGATGCGTATAAAATTCCGACATTCGTATTCTATCACCCAGCAAGGCGCCTAGATTAAAAGGTGATGAAGGGTCTACGGCAAGCACAGCTATTCGCTTATTTTGTTGCATCCAATAATGTAAAAGGGCATTTACTAAGGTGCTTTTCCCAGCACCCGGAGGTCCTGTTATACCCACTACTTTAGTTTCTTTTTGTGCACTTAGATGTTGTAATAACGCTTCGGATCCTGCTAATTCATTTTCGACCATTGTTATGGCTCTGGCTATAGCTTGGAAATTGCCCAATTTTATGTCTTGAAGTATTTGTGTTATCTTGTCTAGCACTAAAAAATTACTTTTTTCGTTTAATAGGTATGCATTCTATTCACAAAAATAAAATTCCATTTGTAAATATCATGAATAAAAATGATAATGCGCTTGCTTTTATTTGTTTGATGTTATTTGGTTTTGTTTTTAGTAGGGCATTATTGTCTATTGGAATGGGCTTTTTTGTATTAAATAGCCTCTGGAAATGCGATTATAAAACCTTGATAGCTAATAATTGGCTTCGCGCATCATTTTTGTTTGGACTGTTGCTTTTGGTGTCTTTTTTTTGGAGTGCAGATAG
>CAIWHF010000169.1 GCA_903912405.1 uncultured Bacteroidota bacterium
AATAAGACCATCTTCTTGCATTTCAATAACACCAAAACGACTAGTTGCTTGTATAGCGGTCATAGTGCAGATTTTTTGATGGTTTTTATGATGTGCCAATAGCGCATTCATGTCAATATCGCAAACGCCATCACCATAAGTGAGCATAAAGGTTTCATTGCCCACGTAGGGTAATACTCGCTTTAAACGGCCTGCTGTCATGGTATCTAATCCGGTATCAATTAGTGAGATTTTAAAAGGTTCTGCATTGTTTTGATGCACTTGCAAGGAGTTGTCCCCTAAGTTTACGGTTACGTCTGCATTGTGCATGAAGTAGTTAATGAAGTACTCTTTTATAACCCATCCTTTATAGCCTAAACAAATTATAAATTCGGTATGGCCAAATGTGGCATATAATTTCATAATATGCCATAAAATTGGCTTGCCCCCAATTTCGATCATAGGTTTTGGACGCAAGGATGATTCTTCCGATATTCTTGTACCTCTTCCGCCAGCAAATAAAACAACTTTCATTATGGATTAATTTTTAAAATGAAATTTTTTGGAATTTTAAAGGGCATTTCTACTTTTTCATTGAAGGAAAATTTTTGAATTTGCATATCAATAAAATAATTGTCGCCTTTATTATTAATTGTAAAGGTCTTGACATTTGCAAATCTATTATAATTTTCCTTATTGTAATTAAAAAACTGAACGATACACGACGGTCCATTTTCTAATGTTGATTGTAGGCCAATGGTTTTTATCAAACTATCTTGCTTATTGTATGTAGTAGATTGTGAAAAAGAATTTAAAATACTTTGTAACGTTAATGTATTTTCCGCTTCAGTGGCATTATAGGAATTGGTGCTATTTTCTAGCGGATTACCAACAAGTAAGTTCTGTAGGTCTTTGAAATCCAATGTTACAGGTAGGTAATTACTTAGCTCGGCATAGGGTAAGATATACGCTTCATTTTTAGTGTATAGCAACATTTTTAAAGTGTCTGGAGTAATTACTACACGTGCTACATTAAAAATATCTAAAGCACTAATATGAACCCATATTTGCTGGTCTTTAACAATGCGAATGCTTGCGCTAAATGTTTGTTTTTCATTTTTACCATCATACCGCATTTTCGTTTTACAACTAAATGTTTCAAAATCATTGCGAGGTTCCCAAATCGGCTTGTATTGTTCTATTAGCGCTTGATTAGCCATGCTGTCTAATAGAAATTTCTGGTGCACTAGCGCGCTGGAATCAACAGCTGTTTTTTTTCTAATTGCATGTTTGCTTATTTTACAACTACTTATAATTAAAGTGATTGTAATGATTAATAAAATATAATAAGTTGCTTTATTCATTAATGCGTTTGTTTTTTAGTTTATTGTCGAGTACTTCACTTTGCATTCCTTTCTGTTTTGCCATTTTCCAATTTTCCTCTGCTTCCATTATGTTGCCCAATTGAAATTCGATGTCTCCTAAATGATCATAAAGTGTTGCGTCTGCATTGGGCGTATTTAATTCAATTGCTTTTTGCACATATTGTTTTGCTTTAGCATAATTTTTCAATTGATACATGATCCATCCGTAAGTATCCTGGTAGGAGCCAATGGAA
Source organism: uncultured Bacteroidota bacterium (assembly GCA_903912405.1). Lineage (GTDB taxonomy): Bacteria > Bacteroidota > Bacteroidia > Chitinophagales > Chitinophagaceae > CAIWHF01. Next base: position 1,598 of record CAIWHF010000169.1, read on the forward strand.
GGGCTTAACTCAATGGCTTTTTTTGCCAATTTTTCTGCATAAGCAAGTCGTTCTTTACGTATAGACAAATAATAGCTGTAGTTGTTTAATGCATTAACATTTTTATCATTCCATTTTAAGGCCTCTTCAAAATGGGCATCTGATTTTTCAAATTCTTTTAGTTCGTGATAAGATTCGGCTAGAGAAGCATTTACTTCTGAAAGCATCGTTTTTTTGTTTTCGTCTATTAAGTCTAAACATCGGTTGTAGTTTCGGATAGCATTGGCATGTAAATTCAAAAAAGCATACCCTATTCCTGCAAAATAATATAAATCTGCTTGATTGGGAAACAATCGAATGGCTCTTTCTGCATAGATTACTAAACTATCAGCCGTTTCCTTGTTTATTGTATTAATGACTAATTGTTCCCATGCTTTATAGTTGCTCGGATTTAATTGAATTGATTTTTTATAGGCAGTAGATGCCTCTATAGTATTGTTATATAGAGCATATAGATCGCCTAATAACTGGTAAACGGTATAGTTATTCGCATTCGCATTGCAGAGCAGTTGGGCATAATGGATATTGCTAACGCTGTCTTTACTTATTTCTATATAAGGAACAAACACGGCGATTTTATCTTCAATCGCAATTGTTTTATGGGTGATAATTTTTTCTATTTGTGCTTTATAGGCTAGGGTATCATGATTGGCTAAAGAAGTGCTTATTTTATTTAACAGCACCATGCCATTCTCTGGAAATTTCTTAGTAATGAGTGCATCGAGTTTATTTTTTTCACTTACTTTTTTACTAGCTCCGTACAACTCGCTCAATAGGAGGTAGTATCTTGGTTCATCTTTGTGTTGAGCTACTAATTGTTCGCTTAAAATAAGGGCACTGTCAAGCTGATTGTTTTTAATGAAAAGCTCTTGCATTTGAAGCAATAAATCTTCATTCTCGTTTGTATTTTGATTAATTAAAATGCGCAATTGTTCAATGGCTAAATCATATTTTTTTTCAATTTGATAAAGCCTACATGCTTGCATTAAGTATTGGTCATTATATTTTTCTTTTTTTGCCAATTGGGCATATAGCCTAGCCGCTTCAATATAATTGCCTTGCTCTATCAAAATATCACCTAGTAAATTTTGATACCATTGATTGGAAGTGTCTAAAGCAATGGCTTTTCGTATTTGTAGATTTGCTTTTACTAAGTTCTTATTTTGAATGGCAATTTTAGCTAATTCAAAATATGCTACACTTTTTTTTGGATGCGTAGTTGCAAATTGCTGCATTTGCTCTTCCGCTTCGCTCAGGCGATTCAAATATTTTAATCGCAAACCCTCATAAAAAGCTGCTTTCCCTGTATTATTATTTTCTTGTGCCTTTCCTATCGTTACGAAAAGAAGGAAGAAAATAATATAACAGAAAAGAAAACTCTTTAGAGGGGTATGCATTTAGGATTCTTGAGTTGAGTAGTCACCAATACTAAAAGATTCTGTTTTGCCCTTTAGTTTACATTCTTTACCAATAAGCGAATTGCTTAAGTTGGCACTTTTAATGTTTGCTTTTTCTTGAATAATACTATTGCTGATAATAGATTGATTTATGCTTGCACCCTTTTCTAATGAAACGTGAGGACCAATAACTGAGTTTTCAATACATACGTTTGCTCCAATATAACAAGGGTGGATAATAGTAGTATTTTTAATTGTTGCAGATGGGTCTATGCTCGATTCGTTTTCATATTTAATAGATAAGATGCGTTGATTAGTGTAAACGGTAGCATCTTTATTTCCACAATCTAACCATTCACTTACTTGGTCGGTATAGAAATTTAATCCATTTTGCAACATGTGCTCCATGGCATCGGTGATTTGATATTCTCCTTTTTGTTGAATATCGTTATCGATTAAGCGTTGTAATTCTTTTTTAAGATTGGCGCCATCTTTGAAATAATACACACCAATAATAGCTAAGTCGGAAACAAATTCTTGTGGCTTTTCAACAAATGCTTCAATTTTGTTCCCCTCACTTAATTTTACTACACCAAAATTGCTTGGGTCTTCAATTTTCTGCGTCCAAATTATGGCATCTTTTTGTGTGTCGATAGAAAAGGTGGCATTAAATAAGGTATCTGCAAATGCTATAAACGTATTACCGTCTAATATTTGTTCTGCACATAAAATAGCATGGGCAGTTCCTTTAGGTTCTTCTTGCACACAGATATGGCCTTTGGCACCTAAAGTATTGGCTACGGCTAATAAATGCGCTGCTACTTCTTTGCCAAAGTTGGGGCCGATAACAAAAGCAATATGTTCAATTTTTTCTGAGCAAGTAGCAATGATATCTTCTACAATGCGCTGCACTATTGGCTTTCCTGCAATAGGAATTAATGGTTTAGGGGTTGTAAGCGTGTGGGGTCTCATGCGTTTCCCCATGCCTGCCATTGGAATAATAATATTCATAAGTTCGTTTTAATTGTTACCGGTATGTCCAAATCCACCTGATCCTCTTGAGGTATCGTCGAGTGTTTCGCTAAGCTCCCATGCTATCGATTCATATTTGGCTATAATCATTTGTGCAATACGATCGCCATTTTCAATGATCTGCTCTTCGTTAGAAAGATTGATCATGGGTATCATCAATTCGCCTCTATAATCTGCATCTATGGTGCCAGGTGTATTTATTACGGTTAATCCTTTTTTTATGGCCAAACCACTTCTTGGTCTTATTTGCGCTTCATGCATATCGGGCAACGCTATAAAAAGCCCAGTAGGTATTAATTTGCGTTCCAAAGGCTTTAATGCTATGGGTTCTGCAAGATAGGCGCGCAAGTCCATGCCTGCCGAACCAGCTGTCTGGTAAGAAGGTAATGGATGGTTTGATTTGTTAATAATCTTTATGTGTGTTTTCATACTATAAAGCTTTACAAATGTACTCTTTCATTTTAAAAAATAGAACTTTAAAGTGGCTTAAATAAACCCTATAAGTTAATTTTAATGTTGAATTAACAAGTCCTTATCTTTAAACAGTTATTTTAAGTTAAATTTGTGTAATTAAATTAATAAATTTTATTCAAATATGGCAATATTAGGTAATCTAATTGCTCGGTCGTTATACATTAGAAAGCGCATGTCTCCAAAGGTGGCAACACCTATTAAGTATCAAACGAATACCCTCAAGAAATTGATGATTAAAAGTCAAGACACATTATTTGGTAAGCATTATAAATTCTCAGAATTGTTAAGCTCAGAAGCTTTTATCGATAATTTTCGAAAAACAGTACCGGTGCATACCTATAATGAGATGTATGATCAATGGTGGCATAAATGTCAGGAAGGTATTTCGGATGTTAGTTGGCCAGGAAAAGTTAAATATTTTGCATTAAGCTCTGGCACCTCAGAGTCGGCAAGCAAACACATCCCAGTTACCCAAGATATGATCAAATCCATCAAGCGTGTTGGGTTTAAGCAATTATGTAGTCTTACTAATTTTGATATTCCTTCTGCTACTTTTCAAAAGGGCGTTTTGATGTTGGGAGGCACCACTAGTTTGTTCGAAAAAGGCGAATATTACGAGGGAGATATGAGTGGCATTAGTGCAAAGAATATGCCCCGATGGATGTCGGCCTTATTATATAAGCCTGGAAAAAAAATAGCTAAAAAACCTAAATGGGAAGATCGTATAAAACTCATAGTAAGGAATGCAAAAAAATGGGATGTGGGAACGGTTTGTGGAGTGCCTGCTTGGGTGCAAATTGTATTTGAAGAAATTATTAAATATCACAAACTCAATACTATTCACGATATTTGGCCTAATCTAAATATTTATATTCATGGAGGCGTTTCCTTTGAGCCTTATAAAGATAGTTTCTCTAAATTACTAGGCAAGCCTATTTCCTTTGTAGAAACCTATATGGCCTCTGAAGGTTCCTTTGGATTTAAAGCACACCCCGATGACTCCGGCATTAAGCTAGTTTTGAATGCGGGTATTTTTTATGAATTTGTCCCCTTCAATGAAACAAATTTTGATGAAGAAGGCAATCCATTTTCTAAAGTAAGTTCAGTACTTATTAATGAATTAGATGAGCATACAGAATACGCAGTAATGCTTTCTACGTGCTCTGGCGCTTGGCGTTATATTATCGGCGATGTTATTCGATTTACCAATGCTGCTGAGCATGAAATGATGATCGTAGGCCGCACAAAACAGTTTTTGAGCTTATGTGGCGAGCATTTGTCGGTAGATAATATGAATAAAGCCATTGAGCAAGTTTCAAAAGAATTTAATATTGCTATTAATGAGTTTGCCGTTATTGGTTTCCCAGAAGCTAATTATTTTGCGCATAGATGGTATATCGGTTGTGATGATACATCGATCAACGAAAATGAAATTTTAGCCAGTATCGATAAAGTCTTATGCACTTTAAATGATGATTATGAAGTGGAAAGAAGTTCGGCTTTAAAATCAATTTATATTACCTTAGTACCCAATAAAGTATTTTATGACTACATGAAGTCTTTGGGCAAAGATGGAGCCATGAATAAATTTCCAAGAGTGCTCAAAGGAAATGCAAAAGATAAGTGGGAACAGTACATTCAAAATTTAGCTCATTAATATGAATATCGAAACACTTCCAATTCTTGATTTGAAACTATTGCATTTATTTCAAAGTGCAGATGAGCGAGGTGATTTCGTTAAAACGTTTCATGCAAAAGATTTCGAAAAATATCAATTAGATATGGAAATTAAAGAGTCTTTCTATTCCATCTCTAATAAAAATGTTATTCGTGGTATGCATTTTCAATTACCCCCAAGTCAGCATAGCAAACTTGTTTTCTGCTCGCAAGGTGCTATTGTAGATGTAGTGCTCGATTTGCGAAAAGCATCTCCTAGCTATTTGCAATTTATTAGTATAGATTTGCAGGCATCAAAACCGCAAGCGCTATTTATACCAGCGGGTTGTGCACATGGATTTAAATCATTAGCAGATCATACAATAACTAATTATTTTGTGTCGAGCGAATACGATGCCAGCACCGATGTGGGCATCCATTACCAATCTTTTGGATTTGATTGGGGCATTGCAAACCCTATTTTATCCAAAAGAGACCAATCTTTTCCTTCCATAACCGAATTTCAATCTCCTTTTTAAAATTATAACTAATACACTATGAATATTCAAAAAGTATTAAAGTCATTAGCAATCGATAAAACCAATATCGGTGTTTCAACTGGGGCTAAATGGATTAAAACCAACGCGCCTTTGCTCACTTCTTATTCACCCGTAGATGGAAAGAAAATTGGAATAGCTACCACCGCTGATGAAAAAACGTACCATGCAGTAATCGACAAAGCAGCTAATGCTTTTAACGATTGGCGTATGTGGCCAGCACCCAAACGAGGCGAGGTGGTTCGACAAATTGGTAATGAATTACGCAAACATAAAGAAGCTTTAGGCACTTTAGTAAGTTATGAAATGGGCAAAAGTTTGCAAGAGGGGTTGGGAGAAGTACAAGAAATGATTGATATCGCAGATTTTGCGGTGGGCCTTTCGCGCCAACTCTATGGATTGACCATTCATAGCGAGCGACCTATGCATAGAATGTATGAGCAGTGGCATCCACTAGGTGTTGTAGGTATTATATCTGCATTTAATTTTCCAGTGGCCGTATGGAGTTGGAATAGCTTTTTAGCATGGGTTTGTGGTAATACTTGCGTTTGGAAACCAAGCGAAAAAACCCCACTGACCGCCATTGCGTGTCAGAAAATTACTGAAAAAGTTTTTAAAGCTAATGGTGTTCCAGAAGGGGTTTCTTGCCTTATTAATGGCGCTGCCGATATGGGTATTTTAATGTCTAAAGATAGTCGTGTGCCTTTAGTTTCTGCAACGGGTTCTACCCGCATGGGTAAAGCAGTGGCTGCTACGGTGGCGGGTCGCTTAGGTAAATCGCTATTGGAATTAGGTGGTAATAATGCGATTATTATTTCTCAACATGCCGATCTTAATATGTCTTTAATAGGCGCCGTGTTTGGAGCTGTAGGTACAGCCGGACAGCGTTGCACCACTACGCGTCGATTGATTATTCATGAATCTATTTATGATGCCTTCAAAAAGAAATTAGTTGCTGCCTACAAACAAATTAAAATTGGTAACCCATTGGATGCTAGCAATCATGTGGGGCCATTAATTGATATCGATGCTGTAAATGCCTATTTGAATACGGTGGCAGCTGTTAAAAAAATGGGCGGTAAAGAAGTGGTGAAGTCTGGTGTATTAAGTGGAAAAGGATTTGAAAGTGCTTGCTTCGTGAAGCCATGTATTTTTGAAGTAGATAATGCGTGGGAAATTGTACAACACGAAACATTTGCTCCTATTTTGTATATCATGCCATATAAAACATTAGAGCAAGCCATTACTTTGCAAAATGCTGTTCCGCAAGGATTATCCTCTGCAATTATGACCCTCAATATGCGCGAAGCAGAAACCTTCTTATCACACAAAGGAAGCGATTGCGGAATTGCCAATGTAAATATTGGTACCAGTGGTGCTGAGATTGGTGGTGCTTTTGGTGGTGAAAAAGAAACCGGTGGTGGTCGTGAGAGCGGCTCTGATAGCTGGAAAGTATATATGCGCCGACAAACCAATACCATCAATTGGAGCGATAGTTTGCCATTAGCACAAGGTATTAAGTTCAACCTCTAAGATATACTCACTATTCAATATGGATGCCAACTGGCATCCATATTTTTATTATTTAGCAAACTACCTTTTATGACTTTTGATGATTTAAATTTAAATAAGCCCTTAATTCTTGCTTTAAAAAAAATGGGTTTGCAACAACCAACGCCCATTCAATATAAATCATTCAACACCATCATGTCGGGTAAAGATGTTTGTGGTATTGCACAAACCGGAACGGGTAAGACCTTTGCTTATTTGCTCCCAATCTTAAGGCAATTTGTTTTTACCAACGACAAAACACCTTCGGTTGTTATTTTGGTGCCAACGAGAGAATTGGTTTTGCAAGTTTTAAAAGCGGCCAAATTATTGAGTGCTTCCATGAGTATAGACATTCAAGGAGTTTATGGAGGGGTCAATATGCGCAATCAAATGAATGCCTTAGAGCAGGGGTGTAATATAGTAGTTGGCACTCCAGGGCGTCTGTATGATTTATTTTTAAGCGGTTCACTCAAATTAAAAGCGGTAAAAAAATTAGTTATTGATGAGATGGATGAGATGCTGAATTTGGGATTTAGAGTACAGATCGAACGCATCTTAGATAATCTACCAGAGAAAAGACAAAATCTTTTATTCTCCGCTACTATTACAGAAGATGTAGAAAAATTATTGCAAGTTTATTTTAAAAGTCCAGAGCAAATTACAGCAGCACCAACCGGTACGCCATTGTTACAAATTGAGCAGTCCTTAACTGCCGTACCAAATTTCAATACTAAAATTAATTATTTAAGTAGCTTGTTGCAAACAGATGAGAGCATGACGAAAGTGTTGGTTTTTGTTAGCACCAAGAAATTTGCCGATAAAGTATTTGAATCCTTAACGCCTATTTTGGGCGAACATGTTGGTGTTATTCACTCCAATAAAGCACAAAATAATCGTTTTGCGACGGTGCAAAAATTTGAAAAGGGCGATTATACATGTTTAATTGCGACGGATATTATTGCGCGCGGTTTGGATGTGGCGGAGGTTACACATGTTATTAATTTCGACATTCCCGATACGCCAGAAAATTATATTCATAGAATTGGCAGAACCGGCAGGGCAGATAAAAAAGGTATTGCAATCAGTTTTGCAACCGAAAAGGAAATGCCTTTTGTGGAAGCCATCGAACAGTTGATGCAACAGCCCATTGTATCATCAGCTCTTCCAGAAAATATTGAAATTTCGGAAATATTAATTGCAGAAGAAATGCCGGTGATTAGAATGAAAACCGATTTCATAAAACCCTTGAAGCGCGATCCTAATGCAGGTAGCGCCTTTCATGAAAAGTCGGCTAAAAATGCTAAGACCAACAAAAAGGTTAGTCATAAAGATAAGATGCTTAAAAAATATGGTAAGCCTAAAAGCAGACCCAAAAAAAGATAAGGGAATTATAAGGGAAGATTTAAGCGATTGAAAAAATCCGCTTCACTTAGTTCTTTTATATCGCCTGGCAATAAGGGGTTTAATGTAATTTGTTCAATTGCTGTTCTTATTAGGCGTTTGCATCTATGCCCTTTACTAAAAACCATTTTTCGCACTTGATGAAAACGCCCTTCTTGTAAGGTAAATTCCAGCCAAGTTTCGGGTATGCGCGTATTAGTAATTTTATAATCATAAATGGTATTTTCAGGGTCATGTATGCGTTCCACCTTGCATGCAGTAGTGGTGAAATGCGTACTTTCGCCAACCCTTATGGGAACACCTGCGCGCCATTCCTCAATTGTTTCGTCAGTTACAATGCCTGCAACCAGCACAGCATAAACGCGGTAATGAGGTGTTTTACTTTGAAAAAGTAAGCGTACAATTTTTTTATTATTGGTGAGTAGCAATAAGCCTTCTGAGTCTTTATCTAATCGACCAACCGCATTAGTGCCCTCCGGGAAGGTATAAGATAAGTTACCTAATAATACAGCATCTCCATCGCTTTTAAATTGCGACAGCATGCCTCTCGGTTTATTGATGATAAAATAACGACGTGCTTCCATTTACAAATGGTATAACCCCACTTTATACAAGGAATTGATAGGTTTATTATCCCAAAACAATTCAAAATCTTCCAATCCATTTTGTTCGTAATTTTCTTTAATTGCTTTTAAGGTCCAAATATTTGTTTGGGTATAATGGATGGCTTGCAATATATATTCTAGCCAAGCTGCTTGCTCGGGTGGTGTTTTTATATCGATGCTTGCTTGAGGCGTTTCGAATTTTAAATTGGCTACTTCCCAAGTTGCACCTTTTTTAGATTTCGTTTGAATGCTTACGCTAGGTTGACTGCCTAAAAAAATGACTTTTGCGTGAGGACTTGCGGAGTTTACATCGGAATTTTCTAAAGCTGTTTTTATAAAGTCGCTAGATATACTCGTTTTCGGCACTTTGAAATCAAACCATTTATGCAAAGGGTAGTCGAAGCACGCTTTATGCATATAATTGAAAAGCGACTTTTTTAAGCCATAGCTATAGGCTTCGTGATCTGTTCCTGTTGGGTCGATATGGAGGAGATCATTATTAGCAAAGGAACCCTTTTCAGGGGAGGCAATTTCAACTTGAAATTTTTCAGGATGCATACCAACGGGGCTATGAACGGTCATGGTAAACTGATGCCAATATGCAGAGTGCAATATGTTGGCTTCAAATAATTGTCGCACCATCTCTAATGAGTCAATAGTTTCTTGTGCGGTTTGCGTTGGGAATCCATACATGAGATAGGCATGAACCATGATGCCGGCCTCACAAAAATGTTGATTTACTTTAGCTACTTGCGCTACTGTAATGCCTTTTTGAATTAAGGCTAATAAGCGATCAGAGGCCACTTCCAATCCACCAGACACTCCAATACAACCTGCTTTTTTTAAGAGCAGACACAGGTCTCGGGTAAATTTTTTCTCAAAGCGGATATTGGTCCACCATGCAACAACTAATTTTCTTTTTATGATTTCAAGGGCTAATGCTTGCATTAAAGAAGGCGGTGCTGCCTCGTCTACAAAATGAAAACCATTCGTGCCTGTTTGTTGAATAATGGCTTCCATTCTATCACAGAGCAAACTGGCTGCCACTGGTTCGTACAGTTTTATATAGTCTAGCGAAATATCACAGAAGGTGCATTTACCCCAATAACATCCGTGCGCCATAGTTAGCTTATTCCATCGGCCATCACTCCATAAACTATGCATGGGGTTGATCATTTCTATTACAGAGATATATTGATCGAGTCGTAAATCACTGTAATCAGGTGTGCCCACATCAGCTTGTTTATAATCCTTGCAAGCGCTTGAATTGCTATAAACGAGTTCGTTATCTTGTACTAAAAAAGTGCGTTTAAGGTCGGTAGCGTCTATTGTTCCCTTGCAATAAGCAAGTAATTGTTCCATAGGGGCTTCTCCATCATCCAAGCAAATAAAATCGACATAGGCAAAAACGCGTTTGTCTTCAATGCTGCGCAATTCGGTATTGGCATAGCCGCCACCCAGGGCTACTTTAATATGTGGGTAGTTGTTTTTTATAAATTGGCCACAACGCAAAGCGGCATAGAGATTGCCTGGAAAGGGAACGCTAATGGCTACGACGGTGGGTTGTTCTTGTTTTATTTTCTCTTTTAGTAAAGCAATGGTATAGGTGTCTATAAAGCTCAAGTTATTTTCTAGTGCATGATGTAGTTCATCGAAGCGGTTAGCCGAACGACTTATTTTTTCTGCGTAGCGACTAAAACCAAAATGCGGATCGATGCATTCTTGAATAAAATCGGCCACATCCTCCAAGTACATAGTTGCAATATATTTGGCTTTGTCTTGAATGCCCATGGCACCAAAAGCCCATTGCAAATCTTCTATCTGAGCAAATCGATTGGCTTCGGGTAGGAAACTGCGTTGAGCGATAAGATGTGCTAAATTGGGGTTTTTGCCTTGTAAAAAGGAAATGACAGCATCAATCGTATTGCAATAGTGTTCTTTAAGTAAGGCTATTCGTTGGGCGTTTTCAGAATACGTATCGGTAGCAACATATTGCTCAAAAACATGTTCTAATCCTTTTTTCGAAAATACGGCTAAGAGCACTTCAATGCCCAGGTCTACCTGAAAAGAGCAGATCTTTTTGGTATTTAGAAAGCCTTTCAAATATGCCGTTGCGGGGTAGGGCGTATTTAATTGAGTAAACGGCGGTGTAAGTAGTAATAGCTTGTCTTGCAAAAGCAGCAGTATTAAGAATGTAAAAATACCGTTTATAATCAAAGATTACTATAAAACAGCGTTATAATTACATAGTTCCTATACTTCTAGTAGAACTACATGCACATCAATGTTTGTTTGGGTATTAGCACCAATGTTTTTTTCTGTATTATGCAATTGTTAAGAAGTGAGAAACTTCCTGTAAAATTATGGATAAGCCGTCAAAGATAATATCTTTACATTGATTAAAAATTATATCAAATTATTGGTAAACAAATAAATCTATTTTATGTCGTTAAAATCTCTTTTAAAT
>CAIWHF010000170.1 GCA_903912405.1 uncultured Bacteroidota bacterium
GATGCCGTCAATAAATCCTACCCTAATTTTTTCAACGACTTAAAGCTACTGATAAACTAATTTTTATGAATGCATTTGGCAACTTATTTAAAATTCAAATTTTTGGTGAATCGCATGGCGCTGCTATTGGGATTATAATTGATGGATGCCCTGCTGGCATTACACTTCAAGAAGATGATTTTATTTTAGACATTGCAAGAAGAAAGCCCGGCGCTAAAGGCACTACTACAAGAATAGAATCTGACAGCCCAAATATTATAAGCGGTGTGTATAACGGACATACCACTGGCGCTCCAATTGCTATACAATTTACTAATGAAACACAACGCTCTAGCGACTACGAAGCTTTAAAAAATATTCCAAGACCAGGCCATGCAGATTTTGTTTTACAAAAAAAACATCATGGATTTAATGATCCTCGTGGTGGTGGTCATGCTTCTGGCCGACTTACCCTATGTTTAGTAGCTGCTGGGGTGATAGCAAAGAAAATTATTAATCCTATCTCCATACATGCGGAATTAATAGCAGCTGGTGGAAATGCAAATATCGACGAAGCCATAGCAGATGCAATAAAAGCAAATGATAGCATTGGCGGACTTATAGCTTGTAGCGTACAACAAGTACCCATTGGATTGGGGGAGCCCTTTTTCGATTCCTTAGAATCGCAAATTAGCCACCTTATTTTTGCAATACCAGCTGTGAAAGGTATAGCATTCGGAAGTGGCTTTGCTGCAGCAAAAATGATGGGCAGCCAACACAATGATGCCATCATCGACAAAGAAGGCACTACCAAAACCAATCATGCCGGAGGCATTAATGGTGGCATTAGCAATGGCAATGTTATAGCATTTGAAGTAGCCATTAAACCAACCAGTAGCACGGCACAAATGCAAGAGAGTATTAATTTAGAAAGCAATGCTTTAGAAACATTTACGGTAGGTGGTCGCCACGACGTATGCATTGCTTTGCGCGCTCCCGTTGTAGTAGAAGCTGCTACAGCAATAGCTTTAGCAGATGCTTATTTAAGAAACAAAGCGCTTACTTAACTACCATCTCATCAAAAAACAACCAGCCGGTATCTCCATAACCTGGATGTTCTTTAGGACATGTAGGTAAGGGACCTGCCACAATTTTAATCGTTTTTAATTTTTGCTCAGGGAAACTTAGTTTCACTCTATTGATCACTGCTCCTTTTGTTGCTTTCCTTTCCATCGTATGCATAGCCAATTCTTTTTGACTACCATCCTTATTTATGGCAAATACTTTTATCCATTCAGGAAAGAAAATCCACGACGCATAATTTTGCAAACAACCAAGTTCCACTTCATGCACTAATGTGTCTTTTGAAAAGGATAGTGTTGCTACCATATCGGATTTACTCCATCCCAACCAATTTGAATGATGATCGGTATTGCCAAAAATACCATCTGTCAAGGTAGCTGCTCCATTAGCTGGATAATAGGTACTGAAAAACTTTTCGAAAGTAGGCACCACGCCAAAGGCAGTATGCATGGTAAAATTCATAGTACTCGGCCTACCTTTCAATTCTTGCTTATGCACTAATTGTGCTTTTACAACACAGGTAGTAGAAAGCACTAATGAATCTTTATAAATAGGCGAAAAGAGGCTAGGTTCTGTGCCATCTAAAGAATATACAATTTGATCGTCTTTAGACTCTGATTCTAAACTTACTTTCATTGTGTTGTTAATAACACGTGGTTGCATTGCTACTTTAAAATTACCTTCACAATAGCGCCAGCCTTGTTGTTCAAATTTGCGCAGATAAGGTTGCAAACGAGTAATAAAAGATGACCAATCAGTAACTTGTTTCTGCGTCCATAATACTTCAGATAAGGCTTGCATTCTTGGCAAGACCATATATTCTGCTTGTTCTACCGTAGGAATATATTCGGTCCAAAGATTTGCTTGTGCTCCTAATACATACTTATGATATGCACTTGGTAATGCAGCAGGTATTGGCTCGTAACTATATACTTTTTTTAATGTTGTAAATCCACCTATTGCAATTGGTTCGCTTTGCGGATCGGCTTGGTAATGATCAAAATAACAATGCGTACCCGGAGTCATTACAACCGTATGTTTCATTTTAGCGGCATCAATACCACCTTGCTCTCCTCTCCAACTCATCACACTAGCGTTAGGTGCTAATCCACCTTCCAAAATCTCATCCCAACCAATAATACTTCTACCTTTACTAATTACATATTGTTCTATATTGCTGATAAACCAACTTTGTAGTTCTTCTTCATTTTTTAAATGCTCCTGTTGAATTCTTGCTTGACATTTAGCACAATGTTTCCAATCGGTTTTATCAACTTCATCGCCTCCAATATGGATTAGTTTAGATGGGAATAATTGCATCACTTCCGCTAATACATCTTTAAGAAAAACATACACACTGTCATTACCAGCGCAGTAGTTGGACTGTATTCCTTTGGGATATATACCGCCAGGTATTACCGCTTGTGGCACTTGCGTGCAAGACAAGTTGGGATATGCTGCTAAGGCTGCAATAGAATGACCCGGCATTTCAATCTCTGGCACAATTGTGATATTTCGTGCGGTAGCATAAGCAACAATTTCTTTTATTTCATCTTGCGTATAATAACCACCATACGACGCTTTCTCTCCTTCTTGGATAGGTTGTGCATCTCTCCATTCTTTATCTCTATCAACTCGCCAAGCTCCAATTTCCGTTAACTTAGGATATTTTTTAATTTCAATTCTCCATCCTTGATCATCACATAAATGCCAATGAAAAACATTCATTTTAAAAGCCGCTAAAAAATCAATGTATTCTTTTATAAACTGGGTATTAAAAAAATGCCTACTTACATCTAAGTGCATGCCTCTCCATGCAAAACGAGGTGCATCTTTAATAAATAAGGTAGGGATTTTTATTGCTTGGTTTGTAGCTAATGGTAACAACTGCAATAAAGTTTGGGTACCATATAACAAACCAGCACTTTTATTCGCTTTTATTTGTATACCACTTTTATCTATGTGCAATTCATAAGCTTCGTTATTCGTATCGGTCAATTTGCTAATGAGCAACTGAATATTATTTCTGTATGCATCTTTATTATTAA
>CAIWHF010000171.1 GCA_903912405.1 uncultured Bacteroidota bacterium
GTGGACGAATGCGCGCAATGACAGGTTGCCAGTTCATCATACCGCGTAATAGAATTTCGTTGGGCGAGGTACGCATTACAAAATTCTCGGTGCGTTTTCCAGAAATATTAATTGCGATTCCCTTTTTAGCATATCCTAAAGTAGAATAGAATACAGAACCACTTAAGTCTTGTAAACTATTATTTTTCAAAATGGCTTCGTGCGATTTGAAAGCCGCTTCGGCGTACCAACTAAAATCACCTTTGTTGATTGTGTTATATAGCGTGTAGGCGTTAGTATTGTAGGTAGGTACAAAGCGCGTGCTCAAGGTTTGATTGTTGATATTGTTCACAATAATATCCATGCTGTTCTGATCTAAAGTTCTATTGAGTATACCAATGCCGGGCGTGATATGGATATCGTTGCCTAGGGTATAATCGCCTTCTATATTAATGGCTTTTATGATGGGTTGGTATAAATTTTCACCTGCTTTAAAAAAGGTAGGCACTTTCTTTTGCTGACCCGAAAGGGCTTTCAAGTTGATGTGCTCGTTGAGTTTGTATTTCAATTGAAGACCTACCAATGCATTGTCGATCAGCAAACCTCTATCTTCGTAGGAGCGAAATAAAATGCCGCTTCCAATTTGATCGTAGATATAGCCAAATGAAATTCTAAAATCTTTAAACTCTTTAGTCACATTCCAGGCGCCGATGCCAAAACCTGTAAAGGCTTGTCCGGGGGTGAGCAAAATAGAATTTTGAAAAGCATCAGCACGAAGGGTAGCGGTAAGGCCCTTATTATTATTGTAGCGTAAGCTCAACCAGGTTTCGCCTCCACTCAATAGATTATCGTATAAAGGATTTCCATTAGCTTTTATAGCGGAGTCTCTACTAAAGAAATTGACATTCGTCATTAGGTCGCCGGTAATGGTACCTTGGGCAAAACCAAAACAAGGAATGGAACTTAATAAGAGACCGTAAAATAATTTTTTCATTAAGGAGTTGTTAATTGTCTAAATATTTTGGCTAAATTAGCAATCTTCATATACTTTAGCAACATAATTGCAAGTATTTAAATAAACAATAGCTTATGAAAAAAATTATGTTTGCAGTGTTTGCCAGTTTTATAACGGTAGCTGCATGGGCACAACAAGCGGAAACGCCTGATACACAGGTGAAAGATATTGCCTCTGGCAAAAAAGTAGCGTTTAATCAATGCTTTGAAAAAGGAAAAGTAACCATAGTGAGTTTCTGGGCTACTTGGTGTGTGCCTTGCAAAAAAGAAATAAAAAATATTCGTGAGCAATTGCCAGAATGGAAAAAAGAAGCCGATTTTAATTTCATGACCGTTTCTATCGACGAATCAAGAACGGAAGGTTTGGTAAAAAGCTATGTAAAATCACAAGGATGGGAATTCCCAACATACATCGATCCTAATTCAGATTTAAAGCGTTCTTTAAATTTTCAAAATGTTCCGTTTACCATTATCATCGATAAGAAAGGTAAAATTGCATTTATGCACAGCGGTTATGAAGAGGGTGGCGAACAAGAAGTATTTGAAAAAGTAGTAGAATTAAGTAAACTAGATTAATTATAACGCAATAAAAAAAGAGCCCCGAAAA
>CAIWHF010000172.1 GCA_903912405.1 uncultured Bacteroidota bacterium
GCATAATAAAATTCATGGCTTTAGCAATTATAGAAACGATACGTTGCATAATGCCTACATGATAAAATATCGCTACAATAACACAAACTAAAATAATGGTAGCGGTAACATTAAATGCAAAAACAAAGGTGTTGGGCGTATTATAATTGCCAACCGTGCCATCGAATTTAGTGCTAGCGATACCGCCATAAACAAAATTGGCACCTTCTTTAGCAAAGCCTTCAATTTTCTGCATACCTTTTCCAAGCTTTTCAAAAAAGGTTTGCACAGTAGGCACTTTCAAGATTAATAGGGCAATGAGCATTTGAAGTCCTAAGCCACTAAATACCAATCGAAGATTGATTTTCTTTTTATTGTTGGAAGCAAGAAATGCTAATGATAATATTAGTACGATACCTATTATTCCTGTAAATCTCTCCATGGCAATTGTTTTAATATCAAATTGGTTACCAACAAATATACTTGTATGTTTCAATTTTAGGTAATTATTTAGAATGATTTTAAAAATAAAAAGAAATTGAATTTGTGTACCTTTACCCTTATGTTACGAGTTGGAAAATTGGTTGCCACAAATGGATTGCAGGGTAAAATTATTTTTGAACATACTGTTGCTCAAGCAGATTGGCTTCAAAAAAATATGCCTATTATGGTAGAGTTAATAAAGGGTAGTTTGGTGCCTTTTTTTGTGCATCAAGTACAGCGCATTAGCGCTACTACTTATCATATTCAAATTGAAGACATAAACGCTTTAGAAGACGCTAAGAAAATGGTAGGCAAAGCGGTTTATGTTGAAGATAATATTATTCAAAAAGAAGCATCTGATTCACCCTTAGCATGGATTGGCTTTTCTATTGTAGACACCAACAAAGGTGGCATTGGCACTATTGAAGATGTTATTAAAATGGGTCCTCAATGGTTGGCTAAATTAACTATTAATGAACAGGAAGTATTGATACCCTTGGTAGATGATTGGATTAAAGACTTAAACATAAAAAACAAATTTATTCGAATGGCTTTGCCAGATGGATTAATTGAAATTTATACTCAAAATTAAATACCGTGCATATAGATATTATTTCCGTTGTACCTGAATTAATGCAAAGTGCTTTTGCGCACTCTATCATGAAACGAGCTCAGGAAAAGGGTTTGCTTACGGTTGCTTGCCATAATTTAAGAGATTATACTACCTATCGCCACGCGCAAGTTGATGATTATCAATTTGGAGGCGGAGCCGGAATGGTATTGATGCCGGAGCCTTTAGCAAATGCTATTGAGCACTTAAAAGAGCAAAAAACCTTTGATGCCATTATTTATATGACTCCAGATGGGCCAACCTTTAATCAGAAAATGGCCAATACCTTGTCTTTAAAGAAGAATCTATTAATAATTTGTGGTCATTATAAAGGCATCGATGAGCGTATTCGGAGTTTATATGTTACACATGAAATTTCAATTGGTGATTATGTGTTGAGTGGGGGAGAATTAGCAGCAACAGTAGTTGTAGATGCTATTGGTAGACTGATTCCAGGTGTGTTAAATGATGAAACCTCTGCTTTGACAGATTCTTTTCAAGATAATTTGTTGGCTCCAGCCGTTTATACCCGACCAAAAGTGTTTCAGGGCCTAGAAGTACCGGATGTATTATTGAATGGAGATCATAAGAAAATTGAACAATGGAGGTCGCAAAATGCGCTTGAGCGCACCCAAGAACGTCGCCCAGACTTGCTAAATGAATAAATTCAATAAAAAACTAGTATTTTTTTGTATTTTTTAAAATAAATGATACCTTTGCAGTCCGAAAATCAACTATAACAAATGGAAGCAGTAAAATATATCCACGAGCAATTAACAGTAAATAAAGAAATCCCTACATTCAAAGCAGGTGATAACGTAACTGTAAACTATAAAATTATTGAAGGTGCGAAAGAGCGTATCCAATCTTTTAAAGGAGATGTTTTAAAACGTCAAGGTACTGGTTTTACAGCTACTTTTACCGTTAGAAAAATTTCTGATGGTATTGGTGTTGAGCGTGTGTTCCCTTTGTTTTCACCAAACATTGACTCTATTATTTTAAACAAAACGGGTCGTGTTCGTCGTGCTAAATTATTCTATTTACGTGAGCGTTTTGGTAAATCTGCTCGTATCAAAGAAAAGAAACAAGTTCAAAAATAATTGGATTTCAATCCATAATAAAAAAGTCTCGCAATTGCGAGACTTTTTTTATGGGCATTGTATTTTAATAAAGTTGTGCTACAATGGGTATTCTTCGTCCAGATCCAAAACTCTTACTAGAAACCCTTAAAATAGGGCAAAACTGATTGCGTTTGTATTCGTTTTGCGTGAGTAATAGTGCAGCTTTTTTCACAAGCGTTTCATCAAAGCCATTTTCAATTACGTGTTCAATACTTTTTTGTTCTTCTATGAGTTGATATAAAATGGCATCAAGTATATCGTAATCAGGTAGCGAATCACTGTCTTTTTGGTTTGGTCGCAATTCTGCAGAAGGCGCTTTTTCAATGATGGAAATAGGAATGATTGCTGAGGCTGCATTTATAAACTTAGCCAATGCATAAACCTGCGTTTTATATAAATCGCCAAGGATACTTAATCCGCCAATCATATCGCCATAAAGGGTGCCATAACCGGTAGCCAATTCACTTTTGTTTGACGTATTTAGTACTATTTTATTAAACTTATTAGCATAAGCCATAACCAGGCTGCCCCTAATTCTGGATTGTAAATTTTCCTCTGCTACAGAAAAGGGTAATCCTTCGAAAGCGCTGGCTAAAGTAGTTTCGAATGAATCATAAATGGAGTCGATAGCAATGATATCGTGACTGCAATTTAAGTTCTTTGCTAATGCAATAGCATCGGTAACAGAATGAGAAGAGGAGAAAGGGGAGGGTAATAATAGTGTATGAACCTTGTCTGATCCAAGAGCAGCACAAGCTAACGCCACCACTACGGCGCTGTCTATGCCACCAGATGAAGCGATAAGGGCATTTTTAAAACCCATTTTATTAAAATAATCTCTAATGCCAAGAATTAATGCTTGATGAATAGATGCAATAGTATTGGCAGCGGTTTGTTTGGTTTGATTTTTTTCATAAGTTGTATCCGTATCAATTAATAAATAAGCTTCTTCAAAGTAATTTGCTTGGGCAATTAACTCCCCAGATGCATTCATAAATAAAGAACCCCCATCAAAAATAAGATCGGTTTGTGCGCCTGCGGCATTACAATAAAGTATAGGTAAATGATACTTTTTTGTATTAGCTAAAAGTGTTTGATTTCTTTTGTCTGCTTGATTAAAATCAAAAGGGGAGGCACTTAAATTTATAATATAGTCCGGTTTTTCTTTTACCAATTCATCCAGAGGCTGTGTGTTGTATTTATGATTTTGAATATTCCAGATATCTTCGCAAATGGTTACTGCAAATTTTACACCTTCTATTTCAATACATTGATTTTCAGATCCGGCATTAAAATAACGGGCCTCATCAAAGATATCGTAAGTTGGTAAA
>CAIWHF010000173.1 GCA_903912405.1 uncultured Bacteroidota bacterium
ATGATGTTCAATAGGAGAAGTAATGATCCGTTTGACTGCTAATTGTTCCACTGCACAGCGAATAGCCATGTTATCCGCTTCCGTACCACCAGAAGTGAATATTATTTCAGATGGAGAACAGTGAAATGTTGTTGCTATTGTACGACGTGCATTTTCCAATAACGCTTTTGCTTTTCGACCATAGCCATGCGAGGAGGAAGGATTACCAAAATCATCCTGTAATACAGAAATCATACTTTCAATTACTTCGGGAGCTACAGGTGTAGTGGCAGCGTTATCTAGATATATTTGCATCAAATTATGCTTTAGCTATACAAAGTTTCATTCGGATTATTCGCTTGACAGCTGCATCTACTTTTTTCTTAAATGCGTCATCTTTTCCGTATTTAGCTAATAACTTAGCATGAGATTTTCCAACATCTAATGGCATTAAAACAATATCACATCCAGCTTCAATTACTTTTACTTCCGCATCTGGTAATGAACTAATTCCACCCATATTCATTGCGTCAGTAACAATTAACCCTTTAAATTTTAATTCTTCACGTAATAATTTTTGAACTATTTCGGAAGACGCAGTTGCTGGTAATCCTTTTGTCGCATACTTTTCATTATTTACAACTGCAATATGCGCAACCATAATGGATAAAAGTCCTTTATCAATTAATGCAGGATAGTTGGAAACTTCTTTTAATTCTCCATCAATCATTTGAAGTGATTTATGTGTGTCACCCGAAACCAAACCATGACCCGGGAAATGCTTAGCAGTAGCTATAATTCCTAAATCTTGTGTTGTTTTAATAAATGCATTAGACCAAGGAATTATATTAGATGGTATAGCACCAAATCCACGGTAACCAACCGTACTGTTTTTAGAAACATCTACAACTGGCGCGAAATTGTAATTTATCCCAATAGCGTTTAAATCATTTGATATTGTTGTTGCACAGTCAATTACTTCCTCTTGTGTTTTTATTTCATTCGCTTTTTTTACCTGGGTAGATCCAGAAATTTTACGGTTAAATAAACTTGGTTCTGCATCCGCTGAATATAAAAAAGGCAATGATTTATGTAGTGGATTCAAAGAATTGTAATTTTTAATCCAAGTAGAAAATTCTTCTTTGGTGCCGTTTAACAAAATTACACCGCCAATTAAATTCTTCTTTACTTGTTCTGTAATTACTTCGTTAGTTAATCCTAATCTTCCAACAGCTGGCATAAGTAATTGTGCAACACGGGAATGGTTATCTAACGTTTTGAAAATAGAATCTACATCACTATCTAATTGTACATTGTCAGAGAGATAATCTGCTAACTTATAGGTGTGCGAAATACCTGGTTGTATAACGATGTCTTGTTTAGATGCATCCTCTTTTTTATCTTTTGCAGGACCTTGTGCACAAGCATTTAATATCAAACAAAATAATGAAATGCTAATTACAAATTTATTCATAGGGAAAAGTTTTAATCTTTAACAAAATTAAGATTAGTAGTGCTTAAGAGTTACCTAGTCTATTTCTACTTTTAAACAAGGTTATTGACAAGAATTATTCGAATTGGATTAGGTATAAATCAACTTTTTAACTAAATTAAATAAGAAAAAGTCAATTTATGTATCAAAATCAACCAATCAAACAATGGGTTCTAGAGGATCGACC
>CAIWHF010000174.1 GCA_903912405.1 uncultured Bacteroidota bacterium
GAGCGGAAGACGAGACTCGAACCCGCGACCCTCACCTTGGCAAGGTGATGCTCTACCAACTGAGCTACTTCCGCATTTTTAAAGAACTTTTGGGAGAGCAAAGATAATTCAGATATTTTAAAAAACAAATCATTCAATAGTATTTTTTCAAATTATTTTATTGCCGCACGCTTTAGTGCACATTCCTATTTAGAATAGTATATTTGCGCTACGTATATGATGCTTGCTTCTGTAACCGCTTTACTAAAAAAAGATCTACTGATCGAATGGCGCAAAAAACACACCTTTTTTGGCGTGATACTCTATGTGGCAGCTACCGTATTTGTTATCAACCTCATGAACGGACAGGCCGAAGCGAGCATGTGGAATGTGCTCTTTTGGATCACTCAATTATTTGTAGCCATCAACAGCGTAGCTAAAAGTTTCTTGCAAGAGTCGGAAGAGCGCTTTCGCTATTACTATACCATTACTACGCCACAAGCCTTTATGCTGGCTAAGCTTATTTATAGTGTAGGCCTCCAGCTTATCATGTCTTTAATTACCTTATTGCTTTTTCATATCTTATTGGGCTCCCCATTAGAAAACAATCTTTTGTTTACCGCCTTGGCCGCTTTAGGGGGCACTAGCCTATCCATAGTCTTTACTTTTTTATCGGCTATTGCTGCTAAAGCCCAACAGAACGCTTCTTTAATGGCCATTCTTGGTTTTCCTATTGTGGCGCCTATCCTATTGATATTAAGTAGGCTAGCTTTGAAAACCATGAATACCGTAGTGGTGAATGGTTGGTGGGGATTGTTTATGGTGCTGATTTTATTGAATATACTTATTATAGGTTTAAGTTTGATTTTATTTCCTTTTTTGTGGAAAGAATAAAACTGATAAGAATCAAGTGGCAACGTATATTTAATTACTAACTTTGCTAAAATTATTTTTAATGCGCCTACGCTGGTGGAAATTATTGAGTATTGTTCTTGTCTTTTATACCCTTTATTTTGGGTTGATGGGCGAGGTGCCAAGTAAAGATATTCTCAACGAAACAATTCGCAATTTGTACTACCATGTACCCATGTGGTTTTGTATGATTCTTTTATTCGCATATGCCTTTGTATATGCCATTCGTTATTTGAGCTCCAACAATATACAATATGATCTTAAAAGTGCCGCTTTCAATAAAGTGGGCATTGTATTTAGCGTATTGGGTATGATTACGGGAATGGAATGGGCTACCTATACATGGGGCGAGCCTTGGAGCAATGACCCCAAACAATTGGGTACTGCTTTGTGCATGCTCATTTATTTCGCTTATCTAGTATTGCGCAACGGCATTAAAGATGATGAAAAACGTGCAAAAATCAGTGCCGTATATACCATCTTTGCCTTTTCTTTAATGATTCCGTTAATTTTTGTGTTACCAAGAATGGTAGATTCGCTACACCCTGGCAATGGTGGTAACCCGGGCTTTAATGCCTATGATTTAGACAATCGTATGCGTATGATTTTCTATCCGGCAGTAATCGGCTGGTTTTTATTAGGTAAATGGATCAGCGAATTAAAATACCGAACAGACCTTATCCACTATAAAAAATTATATCATGAATAATTTAAAAAAACGAAGCATTTCCCTTGTATTTTCGCTTCTAAGTATGTTTTTAATAGTTCCTGCATGTTGGGCGCAAAACAGTACTCCAGAAATGGCCACACTTTTTAGAAGTAATGGTAAAATTTACGTTGTAGTTTTGGTTTTAGCGACTATCTTTGCCGGACTATTTATTTTTCTAATTTATTTAGATAATAAAATTAAAAATTTAGAAAACAAATAATTTAATCACAACAAAAAACAATTTATGTCAACTGAAAACAATCATTACAGTTTCTTTGAAGGCGTAGAACGCAATTTTGATAAAGCAGCGAAATACACTCGATTCGAACAAGGTATTTTAGAACAAATAAAAGCATGTAATTCTGTATATAGAATGAAATTTCCGGTGCGCATTGGCGAAACGGTTGAAGTAATTGAAGCATACCGTATCCAACACTCGCATCATAAATTACCTTGCAAAGGTGGTATCCGTTATAGCATGGATGTAAACCAAGATGAGGTAATGGCTTTGTCTGCTTTGATGACCTATAAATGCGCTATCGTAAATGTACCTTTTGGTGGTGCTAA
>CAIWHF010000175.1 GCA_903912405.1 uncultured Bacteroidota bacterium
CAGCCATATCATTATAACCAGGGAAGGTTCTTTGTGCTGCAATATAAGACAGCGCTACTACAGAGCCCCATTCATTGATAGCGTCTAATTTAAAAGCCGTTTGCATTACTTTATGAAAAGATAAAGCAGATATATCAAGTGTTTTTAGAAAATTGTCATAGTTGGTGTCGGTATAAGCAAATCCCTTACGAACATTAGGAGACATACCAATTGAGTGCAATACAAAATCAACCTTACCGCCAAAATGCTCCATAGCTTTGGTAAATAAGTTTTCAAGATCTTCTACAGAAGTAGCATCAGCGCCAATTACTGGGGCATTATTACATTGTGCTGCTAGTTCATTGATTTTTCCCATTCTTAATGCTATAGGTGCATTGGTTAATACAATTTCAGCACCTTCTTCTACTGCTTTTAAAGCAGTAATCCAAGCAATAGAACGCTCATCTAAAGCGCCAAATACAATACCTTTTTTACCTTTTAATAATTGATTTCCCATAAGTTGATTTTTATATACAGTAAAAGTAAAAAAAAATGTAGGCTGCACCAAAGCTTTTATCTATTTATCGGGTTTATTTTGAAATTTTTATTTCACCAGTACACCCGTATATTTGTGCCTATGAAAGTAAATGCAGTGCTCATTAGCTGTTCGCTTAGCTTATTAATCTTACTCAACGCTTGTGCAGGTGCCAAAACAGATGCATCCATCATTGTGCAAGAAAAAATTGATTCTGCTGTATTAAGCGCCGTAACTAATTTTAAACAGGAACAACAGCGCATCAATGATAGTATTATCAACGCTATTGCGAGTCGAAAAGCCGATTCTATATGGGCTATTCAACAAAAAAAGGATACCTTATCAAAAGATACCATAAAACCTACATTTTAAACCAGTTTATTCCTTGCTATTAAATTCTTCATATACTTTTCCAGATGTAGAACTAGCTAGTGAAGAAGGCATTGTTGCTTTTGGCGGCGATTTACATCCCGAGCGTATTCTTAGCGCTTACAAACAAGGCATTTTTCCATGGTTTAACGAGGGGGAATTACCAATTTGGTGGAGCCCCAATCCGCGATGCGTGCTCTTTCCAGCGCAATTAGTCATAAAGAAAAGCATGCGCCCTTTACTAAATGGAACAAGCATGGTGTTTCAAATAAATAAGTGTTTTAAAGAAGTGATGGAGGCGTGTAAATCCATACATCGACCTGGACAAGAGGGAACTTGGATTACAGAAGAAGTGATTGCTGCGTATACCGAACTTCATGAAATGGGCTATGGGTATAGTTTTGAAACATGGCAGGATAAGGAATTGATAGGGGGCTTATATGGACTTAAAATTGGGAAGGTGTTTTTTGGAGAAAGTATGTTTGCTAAAAAAACGAACGCTAGTAAATTCGCCTTTATAAAAGCTGTGCAATATTTACAAAACCAAGGCGTACAATTAATCGACTGCCAGGTGCATACAGAACATTTGGAAAGCCTTGGAGCAGAAATGATAGCAAGAAAAGACTTCATAGCATTAATAAAAAATGGACCTAAGTATTAAAACGCTTCGCCAATTTGAATATATAATCCATTGCTTCTGGAAATAGAAAAACCGTAATCGATGCGTATGTTCAATTTCTCTTTTCTGTTTAAGGCAAAACGAATACCACTACCATAACAGAATTTAAAAGCATCAAAATTTACTTCTGATAAGGTATTACCTACATTGCCTCCGCTACAAAAGAAGGCTGCACCAAAGCGCCTATAAAGGGGCAAGCGATATTCTAACATGGCTAATATCATATTATTATCCTTATATCGTCCATCGTAATAGCCACGCATTTCATTAGCGCCTCCTAATGAGGCTTGACTCCTTAAAGGTATTTCTTTACCCAAATTAAAGAAGCCATAGGTGCGCATTGCTAAAACTTGATTTTTGTATAGGCGAATATATTTTTTAGCATCTATGATTAAATTAGAATACAAATAATCTGAACCTATTATTGGGTTAAAATGCGTTAAGGAAATTTGAGCATAAGACCCCTTGTTAGGCACAAAAGCGTGATTTCTGGTATCATAAGTAATGCTTGCACCCATACCCATGACACGATATCCATTTCTACCTACAATTTGTTGTTGATCAAAAATACCGCCCTGTTTATAGGATACATCCATAACGCGCTGCTGTTCTAAAATACCACCGCCAAAAAAATGACCTATTATTTTTCGTTGTAAGTGCGCATAAAAATAGAATTGCCTAAAACTATAGTTTTCCATTTGACTATGGTCAGCATATTTGCCTAAACCCCAAAACTTATCGGGAAACTTACTATAAGAAATTTGATAATTAAGCACATAATGTTCTTTTTTAAAATAGGTAGTTCCATTTAATACGGTGATTAATTGTTTATTACTCGTATATATGCCTATTCCTTGAAGACTAGAAGTGCGGGTACTGGTATCGTGTTTGAAAGGACGAAAGGTAAGAGAATTGACAATGCCAAAAGCCCATCCGGTCTCTATGGATCGAGCAATTATAGGAAATACAGCTAAGTTATTTTTTTTAGCAGCGCTCGTATCCATAAATGCTAAAAGAGCATTTACTTTAAATAAGCACAAGAAAATAAAAATGGAGAATGTTCGCATAATTGCTTTACAAAAGTACTTTTTTTAATTAAAAGTAAATAGCTATTGCATACAGTAAACTAAATTCCTTTTTGTAGTTTTGTTTAATTAATTAAGAGCCTTGAATACACAAGAATTTATAAAAGCTGCATTAGCAGAAGACATTGGAAGTGGCGATCATTCTACCTTAGCCAGTATTGACGATAAGGTAATTGGTTCGGCTAAGTTAATCGTAAAAGAAGCGGGCATAATAGCTGGCATTCGAATAGCTAAAGAAGTGTTTTTGTATCTAGATAAGGAAGCTATTTTTACAGCATTCCACACAGATGGGGAATACTTAGAAGTAGGCACCATTGCTTTTACCGTAAAAGCTAAAGCCCAAGCAATCTTACAAGCGGAGCGCTTAGTGTTGAATACCATGCAGCGCATGAGTGGTATTGCCACCCTTACGCATTCGTATGTAAATAAAATAAAAAACCATACAACTACCATTTTAGATACTCGAAAAACAACGCCTCTATTTAGGGCATTTGAAAAAGAAGCTGTTCTGTTAGGTGGTGCTAAAAATCATCGTATGGGTTTGTATGATATGATCATGCTAAAAGATAACCATATCGATTATTGTGGCGGTATTGAAAAAGCAATTGCAGCAGCTAATGCTTATTTAAATGAACATCAATTGCAATTGCCCATAGAAGTGGAAACACGTTCTCTAGAGGATGTAAAACGAGTAATGAAGGTTGGTGGCGTGCAACGAATTATGCTGGATAATTTTACAACTCAAGAAATAGAAGCAGCGCTTGTAATTATCAACAAACAATACGAGACAGAAGCATCTGGTGGTATTAATTTTGACACTATAGAAGCCTATGCAGCTACGGGTGTAGATTTTATTTCTATTGGTGCTGTAATACATCATGCAACTAGTTTGGATTTAAGTTTAAAAGCAGTGCTGCATGAATAAAAAGTTAGTTGTTTTTATTATCAATCCAAAGTCGGGCATAGAACGCGTAAAGGAGTTAAAACAATTGATTTTAACAACGCTTAACCTTGATGATTTTCAATATGAAATCTGGCATACAAAATATGTAAAACATGGTAAAGAACTTGCTAAGCAAGCCATAGAAAAAAATGCAGCAGCTGTTGTTGCCGTGGGTGGCGATGGTTCTATTAATGATATTGCATCTAGTATTATGGGTTCTAATTTGCATTTAGCCATTATACCAAAAGGATCTGGTAATGGATTGGCTAGAACTTTAAAAATTCCATTATTGGCTGAGCAAGCAATTGCGCTTATTAATAATTGGTCAACTATGGCTATTGATGCGGCTACTGCTAATGGGGCTTTATTTTTAAGTAATGCCGGCATTGGATATGATGCACTCATTGCTAAAAAGTTTGCCCATAGTGAACAGCGCGGACTTCGTGTCTATGCATGGTTGGTTAGCAAATACTTATGGCTATATAAAAGTAGATTTTATAAAGTACTGATCGATGGAGTGGATTATAGCGGAACCTATTTTTTAATAAATGTAGCTAACGGACAACAGTTTGGCTATGATTTTAAAATTGCTCCAGATGCGCATTTGCAAGACGGACTTTTAGATGTGGTGCTGATAAAACCATTTCCAAAAATATATGGAATAGTATTGGCATGGCATGCGTATCGAGGTACGATATTAAAAAGCAGCTACGTACATCGCGTGCGCGCTAAAGAGATTCTAATAAGCAATGACCAATTAAAACTAGCACACCTCGATGGCGACTCCTTGGAATGTGACCGAGAAGTAATGTTTAAAGTGTATCCCAATGCGCTTTCTATTATTCAAAATAACGCAGCATTGTAAAATTAATCCTAACTTTATCCTTATTCCTTTAATTTAAAAGTATGAAATACTTAGCCTTACCACAGCAGTTGTATAATCAAAATAGAGCACGCTTTATTAAAAAAATGAAGCCTAACAGTATTGCTATTTTTCCTTCTAACTTCAATTTACCCGAGAATGGTGATGCGCAATACGCATTTCGTCCCAATTCAGATATATTGTGGTTGTCTGGTATTCGCCAAGAAAAAACCATGGTGGTTTTATATCCCGACAATCCGGATGTGAACGCTAGAGAAATATTAGTATTGCTTCGTCCTAATGACCATCTAGAAAAATGGGAAGGTCATAAACTAAGAAAAGAGGAAGCTACGGCGATTAGTGGCATTAAAAATGTACAATGGATGGATAGCTTCGATGCGGTTTTGCACGTCATGATGCATCAAGCAGATACGGTATATTTAAACAGCAACGAAAATGATCGCTTAGATTTAAGCATTCCCCGTTTGGATTTAACGTATGTC
>CAIWHF010000176.1 GCA_903912405.1 uncultured Bacteroidota bacterium
ATAATATAATTTATAATACTAAAACAAACAAGGATAAAAATCTCGAGAAAATAAAAATCAACTTTAAATCCAATTTATTACAAATCAATAGAATATTTCTACATGAAGCCAATACAACGATATAGTAGCTATTTGCTAGCTAGCTACCTACTCCTCACAATGCCCTGTTATGCACAAAAAACTACAAGGTTAAAACTTGAAGAAGCTATTCATCTTGCTTTACAAAATAACCAAAGCATTAAAATTGCAAAAGAAAAAAACATTCAGGCGGTAACTAATTTACAAGAAGCAAAAAACAGACGTTTACCTGACTTCAATATTAACAGTCAATTTTTGCATGTAAATCAACCACTAATCGATTTACGAGTAAAGCTAAATAATTCAGGCTCTTCCAGCGGAAGCACAGCCCCTGATGTTAATCAAGTAGTACTTGCACAAGCAAATATTGGTCTACCTTTATTTAATGGCAATAAAATAAACTATAGCATTCAAGCCAATGAATATCTAGTTAAGGCTGCAGAACTGGATGCTATAGCCAACAAGAATGAATTGATTTTAAATACCATTCAAGCTTACACCAATTTGTATAAATGTGCAACTTCCCTAAAATTAATCAACGAAAATAAAATACAAGCCACTAAACGCTTGAAAGACATTGAACAATTATATAAAAACAATATTGTTTCTAGAAATGATTTATTAAAAGCACAATTACAAGAGCAACAAGTGGCATTGCAACAACTTGAGGTAACTAGTGAATTGGAACTTAGTAAAATAAGTATGAATTTATTACTGGGATTAGCATCCACAAACCCAATTGATATCGACAGTACTTTTATGGATCAATTGCACATCGACCAATTAGCAATTAATTCAATTGATTTTTGGGAGAATAAGGTAACGCTAGAACGTCCAGAGCTTGCCTCTTTAAGCAATCGTATAGAAGCAAGTAAAAAAAATGTACAAATTATCAAAAGCGACAACTACCCTTCTATTGCATTAAGTGGAGGTTATATATATGCTGATATTAATAATTTCCTAGGTATTAGTAACGCATTGAATGGTGGCATTGCAATGCGCTATTCAATATCCTCATTATGGAAAGGATCAGAGAAAATAACCCAAGCAAAATCAAAAACTATGGAGTTGGAATGGATGAAAAGCCAATTGAGTGACCAAGTAATAATCCAAGTAAACAAAAGTTACCAGCAATTACTCGTTGCCAAACAAAAAATCAATCTTCTAAATAACGCTATTCAACAAGTATCCGAAAATTATAAAATCGTAGACAGTAAATACAAAAACAACCTAGCAACAGTTCAAGAATTATTGGATGCTGATGTATTGCAATTTCAAGCTAAAGTGCAATATGAATTTGCTAAAGCTGATGCTAGCATAGCTTATTACCGTTTATTACAAGTAAGCAATCAATTAAAATTTAACTAATCTCAATCTTTTTATATGACACAAACAACTTCAAATTCAGATCAAAAAACTAAAAGCAATAAATTTAAATTTATCTTAGGTGGCATGCTTATTGTGGGTTCCATATTAGGAATCGTTAAATATATTCATGGTAAACATCATATTGAAACAGATGATGCGCAAATAGAATCCAACATTAGCCCAATAATAGCAAGGGTTGGTGGATATGTGGCTACCATTAAAGTAAAAGACAACCAATTTGTTAAAAAAGGCGACACCTTAATTGTCATTGACAATAGCGATTACCTACTAAAAGTGCAACAAGCAGAAGCGGCTTTAGAAGCGGCTAAAAGTGGTTTTGAAGCAAGTAAATCTACCTATCAATCAACTACCGCCAATACAGCTAGTGCAGAAGCTAGTGTTTTGAATGTAAATGCACAAATTGAAGCAGCAAAAGTGAGAGTATGGAGAGCGAACCAAGATTTTGATCGCTATAAGAACTTGATACAAGACAATACCATTACCCAACAACAATTTGAACAAGCTAGTGCAGAAAAACAATCGGCTGAAAAATATTTACAAGTTTTACACGAACAGAAAAATGTTGCTTTAAAACAAGTAACCGCTATTAAATCTTCCAGTGAGGCTACGCATCAACAATCACTTGTTTCTAACGCTGTAGTTAAACAAAGAGAAGCAGATTTAGCCGCTGCATTATTAAACTTATCCTATACCATTATAACGGCACCTACGGATGGACAGGTATCTAAAATTAATGCCCAAATTGGTCAATTACTTCAACCTGGACAAGCATTATTTAGCGTAATTGCAGATCATTCCGTTTGGGTAGTAGCAAATTTCAAGGAAACGCAAGTTGAGCGCATGAAAGAAGGTTTAGACGTGGAAGTGAATGCAGATGCATTCCCTGGCAAACACTTTAAAGCAATATTAAATTCAATTGCTCCAACAACAGGTGCAAAATTCTCTTTGTTGCCTCCAGATAATGCGTCTGGAAATTTTGTAAAAATCGTACAGCGCATTCCAGTTAAAATAACTTTTGTAGATGAAGATACAGCTCAACTAAAATTATTAAGAGCTGGCATGAATGTAACTGTAGATGTTCATATCGATTAATTAAAATTCCATGCATCCATCATCAGAATCATTAGTTGAATACGGTCCGAGGAGAATTATCATTACGGTAACGGCCATTCTATGCGCCTTACTAGAAATCGTCGACTCTACAATTGTAAATGTAGCGTTGAATGAAATGAGAGGTAATTTAGGAGCTACCCTAAGCGAAGTAGGCTGGGTAGTAACGGCTTATGCAATTGGTAATGTAATTATTGTTCCGATGACCAGCTGGTTATCGCAGCAGTTTGGAAGAAGAAATTATTTTGCAGCATCCATTATCATTTTTACCGTTTTTTCTATTTTATGCGGAAGTGCCACGAGCATCTGGTCACTGGTCTTATACAGATTCATACAAGGACTAGGTGGTGGTGCTTTATTGGTTACTTCCCAAACCATAATCACCGAAAGCTATCCGCCAGAAAAAAGAAGTATGGCTCAGGCTATTTATGGCTTAGGCATCATTATTGGCCCTACTTTAGGTCCACCTTTGGGAGGTTATATTGTTGATAATTTTTCATGGCCTTATATTTTCTACATCAATATTCCTATTGGCATTATTGCTACTATAATGACTTTACAATATGTGAGAAGTCCAAAGTATAGTGAGAAAAAATCTGCAAGTGAAATCGATTGGATAGGTATAGCACTTTTAAGTGTATCCGTTGGATCTTTACAGTATATTTTAGAACGCGGACAAGAAGATGACTGGTTTGCAAGTAGTACCATTACTACCCTATTTATTATGACAGTATTTGGTATCTTCTTTTTTATATGGAGAGAATTAACTACTAAAAATCCAATTGTAGACCTCAGAGTTTTAAATAATACCAATTTAAGAATTGGTACTATTTTCTCCTTTATTTTAGGATTTGGTTTGTATGGCTCTACGTTCATCATTCCCGTGTATACGCAGTCTATATTAGGATGGACCGCTACACAATCGGGAGCCTTATTTATTCCTGCAGCATTAACGACGGCATTTATGATGCCCATGATTGGGAAAGTGCTTCAAAAGGGCGTCAAACAACAACCTTTGATTGCCATTGGAATGATAATCTTCTTTTTCTTTTGTTATTGGGGATATGAAATCATAACGCCCAATACACCGAAAGAAGCATTTTTCTGGATGCTCATTATGCGCGGCATTGGAATGGGCTTACTGTTTATTCCAATTACAGCTCTTTCTTTATCTACTTTAAAAGGACAACAAATTGGTCAAGGCGCCGCCTTTACAGGTATGATGCGACAATTAGGTGGATCCTTTGGAATAGCCGTAATTAGCACCTATATCACAAGAAGGTCTATGCAACACAGAAGTGATTTGGTGAGTTATATAAACACTTACGATCCTCAAGTGCAGCAACGATTACAAGGTATGATGGCAATTTTCAAAGCTAAAGGCATGAATGCCGATAAGGCATTGGAAGCATCTTATAAAGTATTAGATTTGCAAGTAAGTAAGCAAGTAGCCGTTCTATCTTATATGGATGTGTTTTTATACTTAGGTATTATGTTTTTAATTTGTGTACCTTTTATATTATTCGCAAAAACTCAAAAAAGCACGCCTGTTGGCATGGCAGATGCTCACTAAATATTATTTTATGAAAAAAACAATTTACTTCGGATTTTTCGCTTGTTTGGCTTGGATAGTAAGCACACAATATGCTTGTAAAAAAGAAGGTTGCGGCACCACAAATACCTCCTATAACAATCAAAGTAATAGCCACAATATGGGTCAAAACTGTATGAATTGTCATAATGATGGAGGCAGTGGAAAAGGCTGTTTCACACTGGCTGGAACAGTATACAGTAGTAATAGTTCAAATACTACAAAACCCAATGGAACTATAAAATTATATACTGGTCCAAATGCGAGTGGCACACTAAAAGCTACTATTCAAATTGATGCAAAAGGAAACTTTCATACTACAGATGCAATAGACTTATCTAGTGATGTATATCCTGTAGTTTATGGTAGCTCAGGCAATGTTCAATACATGCCTAGCAGCACTAAAAATGGAGCCTGCAATTCCTGCCACGGGTCTAATGGCAATAAAATATGGGTGAATTAAGCATTTAAAAGCCGAGAGCTGAACAAAATTTTGTAGTTTTGCAAACGCTAAACCAACAAATACACGCCTAAACTATGATTAGTAGAAGAAATATAAGAATTAAAGTAATGCAATCGCTTTATACGGTTGCCACCATGGATGAATTACAAACTGATGATAGCAAAGCTAAATGCGTTAGTATTCTTAACGAAAAATTAAATAGATCTTTAGATTTATATGTAACCACGATTTTGTACATTTTAAAAGTTGCGCAATATGCTGAACGAAATGCACAATTAAATCAATCAAAGCTCATTCCTACCGACGACGAATTACAAAACAATACCAAAATCGCAGGTAATTTATTTCTTTGGCAAATCTTATCCAATGAGACATTTACTGAAAAAATAAAAAGCAATCATCTTGAAGAACAAGTAAATGAAGATTGGATTAAAAAGATTTTTCAACAATTACAACAAAGCGATTTATACAAAACGTATATCAAGAAAAAAGATAGAGAACAGAAATACGAGAAAAACATTATACGTTTCATATGGGAAGAATTAATGTTGAAAGATGAAGCACTATTAGAGTACTTTAGCGATGAGTTGAATGGTTGGGATGATGATAAAGATATGATTTTCATGTTGGTTGAAAACTTTTTCAAACACAACTCCACCTATAATTATCTACAATTAGTATCCGAAGAAAAATTAGAATACGCTCAAAATTTGATACGAGCTGTTATTGAAAAAGATAGTATGTTCCAGAGTATTATCGAACCAAAATTGAGAAATTGGGATCCAGAACGTGTAGCACTTATTGATACAATCCTTCTCAAAATGGGTATATGCGAATTTCTTTATTTCCCAACAATACCAACCAAAGTATCGATCAACGAATACATAGAAATCGCAAAAGTATATAGTACCCCCCAAAGCGGTCAATTCGTAAATGGTGTACTAGATAATATTTGCAAAGGATTTGAATCTGAAAATAAAATTAGAAAAACAGCTCATTTCAAAAAATAGCTATGAAACGCTTTTCTCTTTTCTTTCTGAGTATTTTAATAGTTCTTACTGCTTGTAAAAACAATGCAAAAACAGAAACAAACGATGGATTATTACCCACTAGTTTGGTCAACAATCCTATTTCTTTAAACACAGATAGCAATAGTTTAAAAGAGTTGCCTACCATGGATTTTAGCACTACCCTTCATGATTTTGGAACTATTCATGAAGGAGAAACCGTAGAATGGGAATTTGATTTTAACAATAATGGTAAAAGCCCATTGATCATTAGTGAAGCCAAAGGATCTTGCGGATGTACGGTAGCTGAGTTCCCTAAAGAACCCATTTCGGCAGGACAAGCATCTAAAATAAAAATAAGCTTCAACTCAACCGACAAACATGGGTATAACGAAAAACAAGTAACCATAAGTAATAATACAAGAGAAGGTGTGCACTATTTAACGATAAAAGCTACAATTTTAGAAAATTAATGTATTTTTAAACCCAAATAAAAAAACAACTATGACAACTTTATTACAAGCTTCAGGCGGTGGCATGATCCAACCTTTATTCTTAATAGGAATGGTAGTGGTTATGTATTTCTTTATGATACGACCACAAGCTAAAAAAGCAAAAGAACAAAAGAAATTTTCTGAAAGCATCCAAGCTGGAGAAGAAATTGTAACCACTTCAGGAATACATGGTAAAATTAATCGTGTTAACGATGATGGTACCTTGAAAGTAGAAGTAGCAAGCAATACTTACATGACCTTTGAAAGAGCTGCAGTATCTATGGAATTAACTACAGCTGCTCGTAAAAAAGCATAATATGCTAAAAGTAGCCATTACAGGTGGTATAGGCTCCGGAAAGAGTTTGGTGTGCCAAGTGTTCAAAACACTTGGCATTCCTATATTTAATGCAGATGCCGTTAGTAATCAATTAGTGGAAAACAATAAGGAATTAAAAGATGCCATCATTAAACTATTTGGTACAGAAGCTTATTTAAATAATAACTACAATAGAAAATACATAGGCAATATTGTGTTCAACAACCCAGAAAAACTTCAGTTACTTAACGACTTAATACATCCCTTAGCCATACAAGCAGCAAAACAATGGTTCGAAGAACAGCATGCTCCCTATGCTATAAAAGAAGCGGCCATTCTATTTGAATCCAATGCCCAACAAGATATCGATATTGTAATAGGCGTAACTGCACCGGAGACCTTGAGAATAGAACGCGTAATGCAAAGAACCGGATATAGCATAGACGAAGTTATAAAGCGAATACAACTACAAATGCCCAATGAAGAAAAAATGGCAAAATGTGATTACGTTATTCAAAATGACAATAAAACAGCATTACTACCGCAACTATTGCGCATTCACGAAGCCCTTTTAAATAAAAGTAATAC
>CAIWHF010000177.1 GCA_903912405.1 uncultured Bacteroidota bacterium
AAGGCAATTAGAGGGCATTGAAATAGC
The DNA here is from genome assembly GCA_903912405.1 of uncultured Bacteroidota bacterium. Lineage (GTDB taxonomy): Bacteria > Bacteroidota > Bacteroidia > Chitinophagales > Chitinophagaceae > CAIWHF01. Next base: position 28 of record CAIWHF010000177.1, read on the forward strand.
TAAGAAAAATGGCACATATAAAGGCAGGGTTAAGGGTACAGCTGAAAGCAAAGATGAGTTTTTAGCCAAATACAAAGAAGTATCAAGACTATTGCGGATGAATAAAAGTTTAAGAGATATTGCTAGTCGAAGTGGTGCATCTTTAGCAACGGTTCAAAAGGTTAAAAAAATTTCACAATTACCGTGATAAGTCACAAAAGAAAAATCTGTTAGAATATTGTTTGAAAATATCAAAAACACCTCAAATAAAACTATTACATTTAGCAAACAAAACCCCAATGACTGGAAGTACATTACAGTCCTTTCATTAACAGAAACTAAGCTAACTGAACTAAATAAACAAATAAAAGAAATACTAAGTGATTTATAAGTTACTGACAAATAATCAAATACGGTCTGATTTTGGTTTCCACCTATTGTAATACCATTAGCGATGTGGCACTTGTGGGTGGTGGAGGCAACCCACAACCAGGAGAAATATCCTTAGCTCATAACGGCGTTTTGTTTTTAGATGAACTGCCAGAATTCAAACGAACAGTTTTGGAAGTGATGCGACAACCTATGGAAGAGCGTAAAGTAACCATTTCGCGTGCAAAAGTAAGTATGGATTTTCCTGCAAGTTTCATGTTTCTAGCCTCCATGAATCCTTGCCCGTGTGGGTTTTATAATCACCCCGATAAAGATTGTACGTGCAGTCCTATAATGGTACAGCGCTATTTAAATAAAATATCAGGGCCTTTATTAGATCGTATTGATTTGCATGTAGAAGTAACCCCGGTGGCGTTTTCTGAATTATCTAATAAGCAAGAGCAAGAAAAAAGTTATATGGTGAGAGATAGGGTTATTGCAGCCCGTGCCATTCAAGAAAAAAGATTCGAACAACAGGTAGGTATATATAGTAATGCGCAGATGGGTAGTAAATTATTAAAAGAGGTTTGTGAAATTGATGCTACGGGTCAGCATTTATTGAAAACAGCTATGGAACGCCTTAACTTATCGGCACGGGCTTATGATCGTATTTTAAAAGTAGCCAGAACCATTGCAGATTTAGCCGACGCTAGCCATATTCAACCCGAGCATTTAGCGGAGGCTATACAATATAGAAGTTTAGATCGTGAGGGCTGGGCAGGATAAAAAAACCCACAGCGAACTGTGGGAATTTTCTCTAATTGATAATGGAAACCCATCAATTAGTAAACAAGCAATGTAAAAGTGCTACATTTATTTATACAAAAAAAATCCATATTGTTCCATCTATGTGAATTTACGATTAACTTTAACCCATGAATAATTGGTTAGTTTCTCAAGAAGGCATCCTCTTAAGGCAACAGGCAGAGCTGGTTTATGGAAAGCCAATCTTATATAGCTATGAATGTGAAAGCTTGTCGAATCAAATTAAAAATGCAACAGGGCTCGATATTAGCGCGCAGACGCTAAGGCGCATGTGGGGATTTATAAAGGATGGTGTAGCTATCTCTAAAAGAAGTGAACAAATAGTTTTAAAATATGCTGGTATTGATGAAATACAATCCTTAATAAAATTAAAAACAAACGTTACCCAATTAACAAAGGAAGAGAAAGCATTGGCCGACTTCATGAAACAATTTTATGAAGTAGAATCTGTAAATGAAGAAGATATAAATTATCAGATAGCTAATTATAAAGTATTTGTAAAAGTGATTAGTTCTGAGGCTATGTTGGCCTATTTGGGTCCTTATTTTGCCAAACATCCAATTGCGCAAGTGTACTTTTTCGAAAAGGCTCCCTATTTCGATGGTATATGTGGTCCCTATCAGCATTATTTCAAAATGTACTTGAAAAACAAACACAATCCGGAGGCACAGCTCTTTGGTAATTGTGTTTTGCATTTTGCTGCCTTTATGCAAGTTAAAAAAGAAGAAGGAGCCGCTTTGTTAACAACAATAAATCAAATTGATGAGAACTTATCTTCTCATTCTTTTCCAGTGGCGCGTAAAGTTATGGCCAATCTTACTCAAGGCTATATGAATAAGGATCAACAACAAATTGAAAAGTGGACTAAAATTGCTTTTCAATGGCATAATAAGGTTAAACCATCCAACAAAAGAGAGGGTTATTTTCCATTTTATCCTTTTGTAGTTGCCGATGCATTTAATTTAATTGGCAATTATGAAATGGCATTACAAATGATAGAAATTGGAGAGTTGGATTATATGCGCTATAAAGATGTAGCCTTTAATAATGGTTTTTATGAATCCTTGGATATTATAAAAGCTATAGCATTATTTGGTATAGGAAAGAAGGATCATGCAAAAAGAATATTGGCTAGAATTGATGAAGCTAATTTATCTTTTCTAACCAGAAAATACTTTATTATTCATAAGAAAATTATTGAGTTAGCTTTATGTGCTCAAACAGGTAGCAATAAATTTATAAAAATTAAAAAAGAGCTTAATGATTTAATGAAAGCAACAGGATTTGTTTTTTTTAAACAGATTTTAAAGCGATTCTCCTTGTAAGGCTTTCGCATAAACTTCTAAGCATTTTTTTCTTGCTTCCTCATGAATTACTATAGGTGCAGGATAAGTTAAGTCATCTAATTCAGGAATCCATTTTTTGATATAGCTGTGCTCCTTATCAAACTTAATTGTTTGTATATAGGGATTAAAAACTCTAAAATAAGGTGCAGCATCACAGCCACAGCCTGCCGCCCATTGCCATCCGCCGTTGTTAGCTGCCAAATCGAAGTCTAATAAATGCAAGGCAAAAAAGTCAGCTCCTTTTTTCCAATCAATTAGTAAGTGTTTGGTAAGAAAGCTCGCAACAATCATGCGTACTCGATTATGCATATAACCCGTTGCTACTAATTCGCGCATGCCTGCATCTACAATGGGGTAACCCGTTTTCCCCTCACACCAAGCCTTAAAATGCGTTTCTTTATCCGACCATTTTATGGCATTATATTTAGGTTTGAATGCACCGTTAACTACATGAGGAAAATGCCAAAGAATCATTTGATAGAATTCTCTCCAAATTAGTTCATTTAAAAAAGTTTCGTTTGTTGCTAATGCTTGAGCCACTAATTGTCGGATACTTATAGTGCCAAATCGTAAATGAATACCTAATTTACTAGTGCCATTTTTTGCTGGAAAATCTCTTTCTTCGCTATAGGTTTGTAATAATTCGTTGCCAACATGTTTAGCAGGAAATACAGTTGCCTCTTTCTCAAAGTTCATAGCAGACAAAGAAATTATTTCTTTAGCTGCTGTTTTAATAAAATTATGAATAAGAGCACTAGAAGCAAATGGATGAGTAAGTGATTTTGTAAATGCTGCTTTCCATTTTTTGCTATAAGGTGTAAAAACAGTATAAGGCGTGGTATCGTCTTTTACAATTTCATTTTTTTCAAAAATTACTTGGTCTTTAAAGGTCTCAAAACTAATCCCCCGATCCGCTAAATAAGATTTAATAGCTTTATCTCTTTCTTGTGCATAGGGTTCATAATCGTGATTAGCAATTACATGTTGAACGGTATATTGTGCACAAAGTTTTTGGAATGCTACTAGAGGAGCATCATATACTACTTCTAATGATGAGCCTATACCAACTAATACTTGTTGAAGCGCATTTAGTGTTTCATGAATAAAAGCAACGCGTCGATCGTTTTTAGGAAGCGATTGAAGTATGCTAGGATCGAAAATAAAAACGGGCAATACGGGCAAGCCTAATTGAAGTGCTTTAAATAATCCATGATTATCATCTAAACGTAAATCGCGTCTAAACCAGAAAATAGTTACAGGTGTTTGCATGCTTTTAAAACAATAAAGAATATAAATTGTTTAGTGTGGATTTTGGTCGAAGGCAGTAATAACATTACACAAATGCTTTACAGAAGCTAGTTCAATAGCATTATATAAAGAAACTCTAAATCCGCCAACCGTTCTATAGCCATCTATTTGTATAATGCCAGCTTCCTTAGCAACATGCATAAAGGAATGATGTAATGCTGGATCTTTCATAGCAAAACAAACATTCATTAAAGAACGATCCTGTTCTTGTGCATACACTTCAAACAAATTACTGTTGTCAAGTGTATGATAGAGCAAAGTTGCTTTTTCTTTAGCTTGTGCATTCATTATTTCTAGTCCACCCGTAGCTTTTATCCAACGCATATTTATCAACATTGCATAGATTGCAAATATAGGTGGGGTATTCATAATAGAATTGGCATTGACCCATTTTTTGTATTGATAATAAGAAGGCGTTAACGCGTTAGTATTTTTTATAAATGCTTTATCAATAATCACTAAGGAAGCACCTGCAATACCAATGTTTTTTTGAGCACCTGCATATATCAATGCAAAATCATTAATAGGTAAGGGCTTAGAAAAAATGTCGGATGACATATCCGCAACCAAAGGAATGGAGTGCTTAGGATAAGTATGAAATTGTGTTCCTATATCGGTATTGTTAGATGTTATATGCACGTAATCATAACCACTAAGATCTTGTTCTACAATAGGTAAAGTTTTAAAATTATTATTTTCGGACGAAGCAATAATCTCCGCTTTCCCATATTCTAAAGCAATATCGTAAGCTTTTTTAGACCAATTGCCGGAATGGATATACGCTGCTTTTTGTTGTAGAAAATTCTGTGCTATTAAATTAAAATGCCAAGTTGCTCCATTGGGCATAAAGAGTACTTCTTTAGTATCATCAAGAAGATAAAGCTCTTTGCACAATTGAATAGCTTCTTCTAGTATAGCTTCGTACAAGGGTGTTCTATGATATATTTCTAAGATAGATAATCCCGTTTGCTCATAATCAATTAGCGCATTGGCTAGTTGTTCATAAACACTCTTGTGTAATTTGGCTGGTCCAGATCCAAAATTATGAAGCATAGGCAATTATTAAAATGAAGGTGCTACAGGTTTTGTTTGCATACAAGCTTCTATTTGCTCCAAAATTTCTGTAGTAAGCGTGGCATATACCTCTAATGCTTTTAAATTTTCTATTAATTGCGCTTCTTTTGTAGCACCTAAAATAGCGGTACTTACATTAGGATTACATAAGCACCAAGCAATAGATAATGTGGCTACACTGGTGTTCAACGCTGCTGCTATTTTAGCTAACTCCGCTACGCTTGTAAATCGTTCTTTACTTAACGTACGATCTTTTAACCATTCAAATCCTTCAATTGCTAATCGTGATCCTTCGGGGATTCCATTGTTATATTTTCCACTTAAAAGCCCAGAAGCAAGAGGGCTCCAAATGGTAGTGCCCATGCCTATATTTCTAAAAATAGATAAGTAATCTACTTCCATTTTTTGACGTTCGAATAAATTGTATTGAGGCTGTTCTACACTTGGTGCAATAAGGTTTAAATCTTTTGCTATCATATGCGCTTCCATAATTTCTGCAGCACTCCATTCGCTCGTACCCCAATAAAGAATTTTGCCTTGTTGAATAAGCGTGTTCATAGTGGTAACTACTTCTTCAATCGGTGCATTTTTATCAGGTCTATGACAAAGGTATAAGTCTAGATAATCGGCTTGAAGGCGTTGTAGCGCTTCGTGACATGCTTCTATGATGTGCTTTCTACTAAGCCCCGTTTGGTTAGGTTTATTTTCTTTACCTCTCCATCCAAAAAAAACTTTACTAGAAATGGTATACGAAGTTCTATCCCAATTTTTATTTTTTAATACACGACCCATCATTTTTTCCGACTCGCCTAAAGCATATACTTCCGCATTGTCAAAAAAGTTAACGCCATGATCATAGGCTATGCCCATTAATCGATCTGAAATAGCATCATCTATTTGTTTGCTAAAGGTTACCCATGAACCAAAACTTAAAGCACTTAATTGCAGGCCCGAACGCCCCATTCTTCTGTATTCCATAATTTTTATTTTTTATTTTCTGCTTCTAAATCTATACTTGTCACCCCACCACTTACGGCAAATTTCATGGCTTCACCAGCATCCATAGTGGTTACGGGTTTTATAGTTGTTTTATCAACGATAATTACCCATCCAGAGATAGCATAGGAATGCGGTAAATATACTGCTACCATATTTTCCATTCCTAAATAGTTCATATCTTTTTGAGTAACAAATCCTATACGCCATAGTTCCGGATCGTTATTTACTTTAACCCAAACGGGTTTATTGAAACGTCTTTTGTCTCCAACAAATGAATCTAAAATATCTTTAATGGATGTGTAAATAAATTTTATACCCGGTGTGTGTTCTAGCAAATTACCCAGTGCGTTAATAACTGCTTTACCAATAAAAAACCGAGTTCCTAAAAAACCAACAATTGTTACAAATACAATGATAATTACAAATCCCAAACCGCGAGGTACCCATGGTACCAAACTATCTACTGAATTGAAAATAGCAAAAATTAAATAGGCAGTAATACCTATAGGGCAAAGAATTAAAAGTCCTTGTAAAAAGGAACGCAGCAAACGAGCAAGGGTTTTTCGCATAATAAGGGTTTTGTAATGCAAAAATAAGGTATAAAATGGGTTTGTAGTTTTATATTTGTAGATCTCTTTTAATGGTGAAGAATTTTAGGAAAATAGGTTTGTTGATTGGTAGTTTTTTTATGCTACAAATTGCTTTTGCACAAGGCAATTGGAAAACGTATGGTGTAGAATTTAATGCAATGGAAGCAAGGGTTTTCAAACATACTGCCGCTTTTAAAGCACCTTTACCCGCTGCTTCCCAACTCATGGAGCTTCACCTGTTGCACAAAACGCAAGGAGCACAAGCGTGGCATGCTTTACGTCACTTTCCTCAAATAGGCATTGGTTTTACGTATACTAACTATGGACTAGATAGTGTGTATGGAAGAGGCTATAGTTTGTATCCAACTATTCAGTATCAACTTGCGCATAAAAAAGCTTGGTCTTGGACCTATAGAATGGGTTTGGGTGCGGGGTATTTAACGAAAAAGTTTGAGCGATATAATACGTGGGATACCCTTAACAATATGATTGGCAGCGGCTTTAATATTTATTTTATGGCAGCCACAGATTTACGTTTTACCTTAAATCCTCAATGGGACATTCAGGCAGGTTTGCAGTTTTCGCATTTTTCTAATGCCGCAACTTTGAAGCCCAATTTGGGAATTAATTCCTATGGTTTTCATGTGGGTGTTCGTTTTTTTCCCTTTGCAGAAGATAAACGAGTTGCTATTGGAAAAGATGCAGCACCACAAGTATTGGAAAATAAAAAAGTTTGGAATCTTCGTTTAGCTTATGCCATTAATCAAAGCGGAAGTGGCGATGGTCCTTTTTATGGCGTGTATCATGCCTCTTTTATGCGGAGTAAATACTATAGGCATAAAAACAAAGTTTTTGGAGGTGTCGATTTTACTTATCACAAAAGGATATATGCCTTTTTAAGAAACAATGAAATTTATCCTGGAGAAGAACGCTCACATAGTTATAACGCAAGTTTATTTTTAGGTAATACCTTTTTATTTGGTCGAGTGGGCATTCATCTTCAAGGTGGAGTGTATATTAAAAATGCTTACTTACATGATGAGCCATGGTATCAAAAATTCGGATTTGAGTATTATATAATGCAACATCCGAAAGGGTTTTTTAAAGAACTAGCGCTATCGGGTTTAATTAAAACGCATATTAATAAAGCCGAATTATTGGAATGGGGTTTAAATTGTGGGTTTTAATAGTTTTATATAATGGAGAAAGGAATACGCATTGATAAATATTTATGGGCCATACGCTTGTTTAAAACAAGAAGTTTGGCCACTAAAGCATGTGATGACGGAAAGGTGAAATTAAAAGATGGCGCAAGTTGTAAGCCATCTAAATCGGTAAAAATTGGCGAAAGCTATGACATTAGAAACGAGGGGAAGAAAAACACGATTGAGGTATTGGGCTTACTTGAAAAGAGAGTCAATTATGAAACGGCAATCTTACATTATAAAGATATCACAAGCGAAGAGGATCAATTACACAATATTAAATTGGGCACCTCTTTTTATACGGGAAAGCGATTAAGCAAAACAGGTCGCCCGTCTAAGAAAGAACGCCGCGACCTGAATGATTTTACCGATTGGAATATTGATTTCGATTAATATACTGTGGTAACAATACCTTGTTTCATCAAGGTCCAGTTTTTACCTAAATCATCGCTACGATACAAACCGGTACTGGTAGCAATGTAAATGTATTTTTTAGAGGCAGTATTTTTATAAATATCTTCTTTGCCAATAATGCCATATACAGACGTGTTTTTGAGAATACCATTATTGCTAGCTACAAAACTTCCACTTTCCATTCTATAGATACCCATGGAGTCTGTGCCTACTAACAACGTAGCATCAAAAGGGCAATTGGTTGCATATAATTTGCGATTTGGCAAACCGGCAATTTGTCCCCAAGTAACACCATTATCAACACTTTGCCATATACCATTCGCATTATCACGATCCGTAGCAATTAGGGTATTGCCTGCATGCGTCAAATACATACCAATAACAGCTGGTAAGTTGTTAGGTGCTTGCTTTGCCCAGTTGGCACCGGCATTAACTTTATAAAAGATAGTATTATTATTTTTCTCTAGTGCAAAAACCGTACCATTAGCAGTTTGTGTTAAAGAAGAAATTGGATTTGCAGGTGCTACATCCCAAGCTGTTTCAGGGTTCCATGTTTTACCATGGTCGGTACTAACCGATAATCTGTTGAGCATACTGCCAACATATAGTTTTCCGAAGGCAGGAACATCAATAATTTGTTGTGCAAAAGGAACTTGTGCTGAAACGGTGGAAGAATCAAATGTTTTTCCATTGTTTACGCTAATATGCACATTACGTTTGATAAAAAATAAATTATCATAAGAAGTTGCTATAGCGTCGCAAGGGTATCCGTCTGGAGGGAAAACTAAATTGAAAAGTCTTCCTGTATTGGTTTTATATAATTCGCCCCGATCTCCTGAAAAATAAAGTACGTATGGTTTTACGATAACACTATTATTATCGATACCATTGTTTTTTGTACAATTTGTTAGTATCAAAATTGACAAAATAGCTATTATAAAACTCAGGTTTTTTGAATTCATAAGAATTAGTTTTTACGCCCTTTCAAATTAAAAAGGTAAATCGTCTTCTGTGGAAGCAGCGGCAAAGCTGCTGTTTTGAGAAGCGGGTGCTGATGTTTCCATTGTGTTTGTGCCCGGCATTGAATTAGATGCGTTATCTAATTGAATACGCCAAGCTTGTAAGTTTACATAGTATTTTTCTTGCCAAACAGATCCTCTTAAGTTAAAAGACACTTTTAACACATCGCCTTCTTTATAGGTGTCTAAAATATCACATTTATCTTGGGTTAATTCTAATTTTATTTTTTGAGGGTATTGTTCGGTTGTTTCCACAACGAATTCTCGTTTTTTAAAGCTGTCTTTAATTTGTTGCGTAGGCATTTTAACAATTAGTCGTCCAGTAATTTCTAAGCTCATGTTGGGTAATATATAAAATAATAAAAAGTGTAAACAAATATAGTAAAATAATAAAAAAAACGCTCATTTTTTGAGCGTTTTATTATTTTGAGATGGGAGAAGAATGGGGATCGAACCCACGACCTCCTGAACCACAATCAGG
>CAIWHF010000178.1 GCA_903912405.1 uncultured Bacteroidota bacterium
TGCGTACAATCCATAATCACCGGTACATTAAAGGCCTGCATGATAGGAATACTCCTATAATCTACTACCAAATCTTGATAGCCAAACATAGTACCTCTATCGGTAAGCATTACTTGGTCATTACCGGATTGCACAATTTTATCTACTGCAAATTGCATAGAACCTGGAGAAGAAAACTGACCCTTTTTAACATTTACAGCTTTTCCCGTTTTGGCAGCGGCTACTAATAAATCGGTTTGTCTACACAAAAAAGCAGGTATTTGTAAAACATCTACATACTTTGCCGCTAAAACGGCTTCTTCTTCTGTATGTATATCGGTTACAACCGGAATGTTAAAGGTATCTCTAACTTTGGCTAAAATATTCAAAGCAGCTTCGTTGCCAATGCCCGTAAAACTGTCAATTCTAGTTCTATTGGCTTTCTTGTAAGAGCCTTTAAACACTAAAGGAATTTGATAGCTAGAACAAATTGCAACTAATTGTTCCACTATTTGCATTACAATCTCTTCACCTTCTATTACACAAGGACCAGCAAGAACGAAAAAATTGTCGGATGATGATTGGTTTAATAATTTTGGTAACATGTATAGTATATTTTTAGCATTCACTTAAACTGATAGGGATATTGGTTGCTAAACCACCTTCAGCCGTTTCTTTATATTTATGATTCATATCAAGCGCCGTTTCCCACATGGTTTTTACAACGGCGTCTAAGGATACTTTTGCATTATCTGGGTTGCTCTGTAATGCCAATTGAGAAGCCGTAATTGCTTTTATAGCTCCCATGGTATTACGTTCAATACATGGCACTTGAACAAGCCCTGCAACAGGGTCACAGGTTAATCCAAGGTGATGTTCCATTGCAATTTCCGCTGCCATCAAACATTGTCTTACACTACCTCCTAATACCTCTGTTAGTGCAGCTGCAGCCATTGATGAAGAAACACCAATTTCGGCCTGACAACCACCCATAGCAGCTGATAAGGTAGCTCCTTTTTTGAAAATAGCTCCAATAGCAGATGCGGTCAATAAAAATTGAATGATTTTTTGCTCGTCATAACCATCGCAAAAACTAATAAAATAATGCAAAACTGCTGGCACCACTCCTGCTGCACCATTGGTTGGGGCTGTAACTACCCTACTAAAAGACGCATTTTCTTCATTTACGGCCAAAGCAAAACAGCTTACCCAATCTAAGGTATATTTAAAAGAGTTGCCGCCATTATTTATTTGTGCAATCCATTCTTCATAATTTGAATACGCTCTATCTTTTATTAAAGTAGTATTCAATTTAGCAGCTCTTCGTTCTACGTGCAATCCACCCGGTAATTCACCACTAATATGACAACCTCTATAAATACAATCTCGCATTACTTGATAAATCTTGAGTGCACCTTCTTTAGTAAGCGCTTCAGATCGCCAAGCGGATTCGTTTTCAGCCACTATTTCAGATATGGGCAAACCCGTTTTTATACACCAATGCAATAAATCTTTTGCGGTATCAAATGGAAAATGTAATTCTAAGCTAGATCTATTTTTATCTTCTTCTTGCTCTTGCACAACAAATCCACCACCAATAGAATAATAGGTTTGAGCTATTTCTTCTCCATTATTAAAAGTGCATAAAAAAGTAAGTGCATTGGGATGAAAAGGCAAGCTTTCATTCATCAAAAAAACAACATCCTCTGCAATAACAAAGGGAATGTGATGACTTTTACCAATAAGTAATTGTTTACTTTGTGCTATCTCTTGAATGGTACTATCTATTTTATTGACATCGAAAGTTACCGGGTCTTCATTACACAAACCCAAAATAACAGCTATATCCGTACCATGTCCTTTTCCTGTTTTAGCTAATGAACCATATAGAAGTACTTTTACATGTACAATATCCTTTATGGAAAATTGACTTTGTACTTTATCTAGGAATTGCATAGCTGCTCTCCATGGGCCTAAGGTATGAGAGCTACTAGGTCCGACGCCTATTTTAAAAATATCAAATAAAGAAATAGATTCGCTCACAAATAGCTTATTGAATAGTTAATTGAAAAGGCATAAGCATTTGAGCTTTGCCTTGAATTTGTTTTAACTGATGTATTTTTTTCAAACAAATGAATTCGGCATTCATTTGTTCTTGCATATAAGATTTTGCTATAGCAGACGCATTTGAACCTTTGAATTTTTGTAAAAATAATTCCAATTTATCTACAGGAGCTGGGTAGCTTACAACGCTATAATCTTTTAAATGTGCTATTGAAGCAGCAGAAGCAAGTGCTCTGTCTAAATCACCATAAGCATCAATTAAGTGTAAACGCAATGCATCTATGCCGGTCCATACTCTACCTTGTGCAATGGAATCTACTTGAGGCATAGGAATATGACGACCATTAGCAACACGCGTTTTGAAAATACCATAAATTTGATCAACACTTTGTTGCATTAAAGAGCGTTCCTTATCGGTAAACTGTCTTGTAGCATTAGGAAAATCTGCCATTGGCGCATTTTTTTCTGCATCTAACGTAATACCTAATTTATCAGTCAATAGTTTTTCAATATTGAACATCATGCTAAATACGCCAATACTTCCTGTAATCGTACTTGGTTGCGCAAATACGCTATCTCCATAACTAGCAATATAATAACCGCCTGAAGCCGCTACATCACCCATACTTACCACAACAGGCTTTTCCTGGCGAGCCAACGCAATTTCACGCCAGATTACTTCGCTTGCCAATGAACTGCCTCCTGGCGAATTTACACGCAGTACTATCGCTTTGATATCTTTATCTAATCGGGCCTTTCTGATCATTGTTCTAAAATGATCACTGCCAATTTGTTCGTTATCACCCTCCCCTGAAACGATATCTCCCTCTGCATAAATAATGGCCATTTTACCCGAACCTTCTTGTTTGAAATCAACCGATTTGGCATATTCCCCAAAATGCACAAAATTAATGGATGCATTGGTGGTTGCTTTCAATTGCTTATTCAAGTAAGCTCTCAACTCATCATCATAAAACAATCCATCCACCAAACCGTTGGCATAAGCATCATGCGCCGTTTGTATGCTTCCAGCTTCTGCCAATGCCCTTATTTTAGCGGTATCCAGATGTCGGGTAGTAGCTACAGCAGCAAGAAAATGAGTATACAGGTCACCGAGCCAAACACTTGTTTGCAAACGATTGGCATCCGTCATTTGATATTCACGTAAAGGCTCAGTAGCACTTTTGAATTTACCTGCATAAAAAATCTGGGGCTGTATTTCCAATTTATCGAGCAATCCTTTCAAAAAGTATAAGTTGGAAACAAAACCCGACCATTCCAAGCCGCCGATAGGATGACAATATATTTTGTCTGCTGCACTGCCTACATAATATCCTTTTTGGGTAATGGTTTCACCATAGGCTACTACAAACTTCTTGCTTGTTTTAAAATCAACCAGTGCTTTTCTTAATTCTTCGCTTGATCCAAACCCATTTGGATTATTTGCACACATAATATAAATACCTTTAACTGCAGAATCAGTTTTGGCATGATGTATCATTCGGATCATATCATATAAAGAAGGGATATCATTTTCTTTTTTATTGATGAAGGCATTGAATGGGTTATCAATGGATTGTTCTTTAAATACATTCGACAAATCAAGTACCAAAACTGCATTGCTGCCAATTACCGGTTTATCAGAAGTGGATGCTGCAGCAATAAAACCTACCAAAATCATAATACCCAACACTGAGAAAATAATCAGTGCCAGTAATGCAGCAAAAAAAGTTTTAAAAA
>CAIWHF010000179.1 GCA_903912405.1 uncultured Bacteroidota bacterium
ACCAGAACCCGTTATCTCTATCGCTGTAGAGCCTAAAACTCAAGCTGACGTTGACAAAATGGGTATGGCAATCGCCAAATTAGTTGAAGAAGATCCTACTTTACGTGTGAAAACAGATGAAGAAACTGGCCAAACCATCTTAAGTGGTATGGGTGAGTTGCACTTAGAAATTATCGTAGACCGTATGCGTCGCGAATTTAAAGTGGAAATCAATCAGGGTAATCCTCAAGTAGCTTACAAAGAAGCATTCTCTTTGAAAATAGAACACCGTGAGGTATTCAAAAAACAATCTGGTGGTCGTGGTAAATTCGCTGATATCATGTTTGAAATTGGCCCTGCAGAAGAAGAATTCTTAGCACAAGGCAAAGGTCAATTCCAATTCATTAATGATATCTTCGGAGGTTCTATTCCTCGTGAGTTTATCCCTGCAATCCAAAAAGGTTTTGAAACGTCTATGACTAACGGTCCTTTAGCGGGTTATCCAATTGAAAGCATGCGTGTTCGTATCTTTGATGGTTCCTTCCACCAAGTGGACTCGGATTCTATGTCTTTTGAATTATGTGCTCGTTCTGGGTTCCGTGAAGCTGGTAGAAAAGCAAAAACGGTACTTTTAGAACCAATCATGAAAGTAGAGGTTACTACTCCAGATCAATACATGGGTGATGTAACTGGTGACTTAAACCGTCGTCGTGCTATGCTAGAAGGTATGGACACACGTGCTGGTGCTCAAGTTATCCGTGCTAAAGTTCCATTAAGCGAAATGTTCGGTTATGTAACTCAATTACGTTCTCTTTCTTCTGGTCGTGCATCTTCTACTATGGAGTTTAGTCACTACGCTCCAGCTCCTCGTAATATCGAAGAAGAAGTAGTAGCAAAATCAAAAGGTAAAAACAAAAACGACGATTAATCTAATTTGTTTTAAATATATAAAGCCTCCCAAACGGGAGGCTTTTTTTTCTTTTATGCAACCAAATCCTGTTCAATTTGTTGTAATAGCACTATGGCTAATTATTTAATTATTGGAGCATCATCTGGGATTGGTGCTCAAATAGCAAAGGATTTATTGGTAGATGGACACCAAGTTTGGGGCTCTTTTCGTAATCATCCCATTACAGATCAACGAATAAATTCTTTTCATTTCAACTCAAGTGATACTTCAAGTAAACTCCCTAATAATATACCTGAGACAATAGACGGTTTTGTATATTGTGTAGGGAGTATAAGCTTGGTTCCAATATCAAGAGTCGATTCTAATAACTTGTTATTAGATATTCAAAATCAATTAATTAAGTTAGTAGAAATTATACAACAATTACAGCCAAATTTAAAGCGATCTTCCCATGCAAGTATCGTACTATTTTCTTCAGTTGCTGTACAGTTAGGTCTTACTTTCCATACGCAAGTAGGTATTGTAAAAGGTGCAATAGAAGGCTTAGCAAAATCCTTAGCGGCAGAATGGGCTCCCTCCGTTAGGGTCAATGTAATTGCCCCCTCATTAACTGATACACCACTTGCTGCTGGATTATTAAATACACCCGAGAAAAAAGAAGCAAATGCCCAACGCCATCCTCTAAAACGGATAGGCACTGTTGAAGACATCTCCAATATGGCATGTTTCTTATTAAGTGAAAAATCATCTTGGATTACAGCCCAAGTGCTACATGTTGACGGCGGCATGCAAGCCATTAAGTAATACGGAATACTTAAATAAAAAATTTTAAGGAATTTTTTACATGATAACTATCTCGAATGAGATATTTAGAATAATTAAACATGAAGAGGCTATTACGTTCTAACTTTATCTTCTTATTCCTCAATAAAATCTAAATCTCTGGAAAAGGTTTCTTTCATAAAATGAAGGGCGGTAGCACTTAAAACCATTACAATAATTCCAGTAATAATTGCAGCATTTAAATAATTAGTATGCTGTTGCAAAAAGGTAAAGAGCAACAACATAAGTGGCAAGGAGCCCCTCACCATATTTGGTATCGTAGTAGTAGCCGTAGCGCGCAAATTAGTACCAAATTGTTCAGCAGCCATAGTTACGAAAATGGCCCAAAACCCAGTGCCAAAACCCAACAAAGCACATTTCGCATACATTTCAGATGCATGTTGTATCGGCAAGCTAAAATATAAGACCATTGCTAAAACTGTGATAGCATAGAATAACCACATAGCTTTCTTTCTACTTTTAAAATATTGACTTACAAAACCAATAAGCATGTCACCAATAGAAATTGCTGCATAGGCATACATAATTGCTTTCCCGGGCTGAACAGCTTCTTCAATCCCCATTTGCTTAGCAAACACATTACTAAACGAAATAAGAATTCCAATTACATACCAAGTTGGCAAACCTATAAGAATTGCTTTTAAATAGGTTTTAAATCTGTTGGCATTATTAAAAAACATAAAAAAATTGCCTTTTACCGCAGTGCTCTCTTGTGTTTTTTTATACAAACCGCTTTCATATACTCGTATACGCAATAATAATAATGACAACCCTAAAGCACCACCAATAAAATAACAGATGCGCCAATCAAAAGACTGAGAAATAAAATAAGCTACCACTGCTCCCGATAAACCGATACCTGCAACTAATGAGGTAGCAATTCCTCGCTGCTCTTTATTTACCAATTCACTCACCAAGGTAATGCCTGCCCCTAACTCACCAGCCAAACCAATACCTGCAATAAATCTACACCAAGCATAAGCATCACTTGTAGTTACAAAACCATTAGCAATATTAGCTAAAGAATATAAAAGAATGGATCCAAATAAAACACTCAAACGGCCTTTCTTATCACCTAAAACGCCCCAAAGAATACCCCCCAATAACAATCCATACATTTGGTAACTGATAATGCGCATACCTTCAGTAGTAACTTGCGCTTCACTCAAATGAAGACTTTGTAAGCTTTGTACCCGAACAATACCAAACAATAATAAGTCGTATATATCTACAAAATATCCCAAAGCAGCTACTATCAAAGGAATACTCCATAAAGATGTTTTAAGCTTAGTCATGTAGGAACTTATTTTTTCTTAGCAAAAATCATTTTATATAAAACTGGCAACGTAGTAACTAAGATCAGGCCGATTACTATTTTTTCTAAATTGCTTTTAACCCACTCATTTTCTCCCAAACAATAGCCCGTAATCGTCATGCTGGCTACCCAAGCAAAAGAGCCGATGATATTATACAATAAGAACTTTTTACGTTCCATATGCACTACACCAGCAACGATTGGGGCAAACGTACGGACAATGGGAATGAAGCGAGCCAATATAATAGCACTTCCACCCTTCTTTTCATAAAATTCTTTAGCTTGAATAAGATGTTTACGTTTGAATAACCATGTATCTTTTCTTTCAAATAAAATAGGTCCGGTTTTCTTACCAAACCAATAGCCTACCAAATTTCCAATTATCCCCGCTAATGTGATTAAGACGATCCAATAGGGTAAATTGAGCGCAGCTGAATCAAAAGGAGAAGCTGATTGAGCAATGATAAGCCCAGTTACAAATAAAAGCGAATCGCCAGGCAAGAAAAACCCTACAAATAATCCCGTCTCCGCAAAAACAATTAATGCTACTAAATACAAACCACCATGTTGTGTAATCCAATCTGCATTGGTAAGGTGTTTGAATAATTCTAGAATCGATTCCATAAATTTCTATTAATGATTGTAAATATGCACTTTATATTCTAAAAATAAAAAACTTTAAGCTTCCAACTTGCTAATAACAGCCGTAGCAACGCTATTGCCCACTACATTAGTAGCACTACGACCCATATCTAATAAGGGATCAATACCTAACAATAAGGCCAATCCCGCTTCTGGTATTTTGAAAGAGGCTAAGGTGCCTGCGATAACAACCAAGGAAGCACGCGGCACACCTGCAATCCCTTTACTGGTGAGCATCAAAACTAGCAGCATACTAAACTGTGTTGGCAAATCTAAATGTATACCATAAGATTGAGCAATAAATATAGATGCAAAAGTCATGTACATCATCGATCCATCTAGGTTAAATGAATAGCCTAAAGGCAATACAAAACTGGTGATTTTGTTGGGACAACCAAAGCGTTCTAATTCCAATAAGGTTCTAGGAAAAGCAGCTTCACTACTTGAAGTACTAAAAGCTAATAATATAGGCTCTTTAATATGTTTGAGCAAGGTAGCAATTCTTTTTCCAATGAATAAATAGCCTAAGAAAATGATCAATAACATAAGTAAAAGAAGTGCCGTATAAAATTCCCCAATCAAGATAGAATACGTAGATAGGATACTTGGACCTTGCTTAGCTATAATAGCAGCCATAGCTGCAAACACAGCAAGTGGCGAAAAATACATAATATACTGCGTCATTTTTAAAACAACATGCGATACTGCATCTAAGAAGTTAATTATTATCGCTCCTTTTTCTCCAATAGCAGCAGTTGCAATGCCGAAGAAAATAGAAAATACCACCACTTGTAATAGTTCATTTTTTGCCATAGCATCTATGACACTCGTTGGGAAAACATGATATAAAAATTCTTTTAAGCCAATGGCATGTTGAGCTATATCAATCGTTGTGTTGGCCGCCGGCAAAGGCAGATGCATATTAATACCTGGTTGCCATATATTCACCAAGAACATGCCTAATAATAAACTCAAAAAACTAGCGACTAAAAACCATAGTAATGTTTTTGCCCCAATTCTACCTACACTTTTAATATCGCCTAATTTAGCAATGCCAACTACCAACGTAGAGAACACTAAAGGGGCAACAATCATTTTGATAAGTCGTAAAAATACTTCGGGTACCAACGCAAAAGCATCAACATAGCTTCTAGCAACCGATTGGCGATAAAAAATATAGCCCAATACAATTCCAGCAAGTAGACCTATAAATATATTTCTACTGAGATTATTTTTGCTTGGAGTTTCTGAATGCATTTGTAAAATCTATTTATTGCAATATACAATTTCTATAGTTAGAATACCAACTCGGCATTTATGGATTGATTTCCTTGCAAGCCTCCGGTATGGATAGCAGCAATGCTTGTAGATGAAGTAATTTGAGCTGACTGAACCATATCTTCAATACCCATCATCATTTTAGCAGTATATACCCTATCTAGTGGTATACCATAGTTTTGATAAAAGGAATTCATAAAGTCAATTAGTTCTGGAGGGCATTTTCCAAACCCACCAAAATGATAAGCATCGATTAAAGTATATGTTGATGGATCTACTTCAGGAAGATAACAAGCTATTTCCTTGTTAAGGTAGGCACCTTGTTTCATAGGTACAAATCCTAGAAGATGAGTAGCAGCTGGCAATGCTCTTCGCAATCCAGCAAATGTGGTGCCACTCCCAACAGAGACACATACATAATCGTAAGACTTGGTTATAAAAGAAGCTATAGCACCTGCTCCTTCTACCCCAACTTCTGTATTGCCCCCTTCTGGTAAAATATAGGCATCCGGGTATTGTGGCTGAACTACTTTTAAATCGTTTTTAAATTCACTATATTGATTAGTAGTTACAAATTCCAATTCCATTCCTTGTTCTTGTGCAAATATTAAGGACGGGCTAAGCTCTTTATAATGTCCTCTAACAATAGCTTTGCAAGGTATTTGATAATGATGCGCATAATAGGCTAAAGCCACTAGATGATTAGACCAAGCGCCTCCAAAACTAACTATACTTGTTTTTTTTTGTGCCCGCATAGCTTCTTGTAAGCCTTTTAGCTTAAACCATTTATTGCCAGAAACAATGGGGTGACAAAGATCGAGTCGAAGTATATCTAATGAAGTGTTTGTAGGCAGAAAGCCTTCTACAGCTTGAAGAATTATGGCCTCTTTATTAATTATGGTAGCCATATTCTTTTAAGTAATTATCATTATCTCTCCACTTCGGTCGCACTTTAATAAACAATTCTAAGTGTACTTTACCATCAATGAAAGCTTCTATTTTTTCGCGAGAGCGTATGCCTAATTGTTTAATGTTTGAACCACCTTTACCTAATAGGATCATTTTTTGGGTTTCGCGGGTAACAATTATTTCTGCTTTGATAACCGTTAGCGTAGCTTTCTCTTCAAAGGATTGAATAATAACAGCTGTGTGATACGGGATTTCTTCGTGATAGAGATTATATATTTGTTCTCGAATTAATTCACTTACAAAAAAACGAACTGGCCTATCGCTCAGTGCATCTTCTGGATAATAAGGAGGTGCTACTGGTAAATGTTCTAAAATTGCAGGAATTAATTCGGCTGTAGCGGTGCCTTGTTTTGCCGAAATTAGATATTGCTTCCATTTTGGGAATAACTGTGCAAAGCCCGCTTGTAATTGTTCAATTCCTTTAGGATCGTCGATTAAATCGATTTTATTAAGCACTAAAAAAGTGGGCACCTTCAAATGTAGCATTGGAATAATAGCTTCTAATTCTGCTAAATTTTGTTGGATATCAAAAAGAACAATAGCTACATCGGCATCCTCTAAAGCACTCTTTACATGTTGCATCATTTTTTGATGCAATTTATATTTAGGTTCTATAATACCAGGTGTATCTGAAAATATGATTTGATATTGATCATCATTCAAGAAGCCTAAAATACGGTGGCGTGTAGTTTGTACTTTATGAGAAGTAATGACCAATTGCTCTCCCAACAACTGATTGAGCAAAGTAGATTTACCTGCATTGGGTGGTCCAAAAATATTTACAAATCCAGCTTTAAATTGAGTAGCCATAAGTGCTGTAAAAATACTACGGAAAGCCGTAATTAAAACTAATAAATAGGTTTAATTCATGAATACTTTTATAAAAACTTGTAAAGTACATGAATAATGTCTATCTTTGCATTCTCAGCGCGAGGTAGAGCAGCGGTAGCTCGTCGGGCTCATAACCCGAAGGTCA
>CAIWHF010000180.1 GCA_903912405.1 uncultured Bacteroidota bacterium
CCCACTTTGTCATTATTGGTATTAGCAGAGAAGGCGAGTACCGCACAAATTTCGGTTATTAATGCTCGTTTATTTAATTGTTGGGTTCCAAACAAGCTACTGCCACTAATATCTACCAATAGCATTAAAGTAAGTTCGCGCTCTTCTTCAAATACTTTTACGAAGGGTGTTTTGAAGCGAGCAGTAACATTCCAATCAATGTTTTTAACGTCATCACCGTATTGGTATTCTCGTACTTCGCTAAACGACATGCCTCTGCCTTTAAAAGCAGAATGGTAAGCGCCAGAAAATAAATGGTTGCTTAGGCCTTTGGTCTTGTATTCAATTTGCCTTACTTTCTTTAATAATTCAGTAGTATTCATCATTAGAAAAAGCAATTATGATTTTAATTCGATTGCAAAACAGATTTGATAGCATTTGCCATTGCGCTTGCGCGTTCTTTAACTTGCTCTTCCGTCCAACCTATGCTTATGGCAGAAGATATACATCTGCTCATGATGGCATCGCTTTGTGCAAAAGATTTTGTAGCATGATGGATAATCTGCGCTTTATGATCGGGATGAAGATGATTCATAAAGGCTGCATTTTTTAAATGATCCCATTTGCTAATATAGTGCCAATTGTTGCTATACCAATAAAAATTGCCCGCTATACCTTGAGCGGCAAATGCAGCTACAGCATTTTGTGTAAGCGCTTCACTTGGTAAAAAGAAACTGATAAAAGAACAACTATCTCCAGCTTCATCAGGAAGTACTCTAAAGGTAATTTCAGGAATGCTCTGTAATGCTTCTTTTATGATTTGATGATTGCGTTTTTGTAAAGCTAAAAAGCTGTCTAATCTTTTTATTTGTGCTAATCCAACAGCAGCATGCAATTCTGAAATTCTAAAATTATAACCAACAAATGGATGTAAGTCGGCGCCTCTATCTTTCCCAGCATGATCATGTCCATGGTCGCTATATTGGTCTGCTTTTGCATACACATCGGCATGTTTCGTCATTACTACACCACCTTCACCGCAAGTCATTGTTTTTACAAAGTCAAATGAAAAGGTACCAGCATCGCCTATGCTTCCTAAGGGTTTACCTTTATACGTGCCACCAATAGCTTGACAGGCATCTTCTAAAAGTAAAAGATTATGTTCTTTGCAAATTGCTTGTAAAGCATCTAAATCGGCCATAGAGCCACACATATGCACGGGCATGATGGCTTTTGTTTTAGGTGTAATAGCATTTTTAACCGCTATTGGATCTAGTGTAAGCGAGTTGTCTATGTCTACTAATACGGGTATAGCACCAACAGAAACTACGGCTTCAAAACTAGCTACAAAGGTAAAAGCCGGCATGATAATTTCATCTCCATAACCTATGCCTAATGCAGCCATAGCGGTTGTTAAGGCTGCTGTGCCGCTACTTACTAATTGTGCATGCGGCGTTTGGAAACGCTCTTTTATAGCATTTTCTAGATCTATAGATTTCCAAATTCCTTTGCGAGCAGCATCAAAGCCATAACGCATCAAAATTCCCGTTTCTAAAACGTCGTTTACTTCTTTACGCTCATCAGCGCCAAATAATTCAAAACCAGGCATAGATTAAAATAATTGTAGAAAACAAAAATAGGTTTTAATAATCGATTTTTTCACTACTAAAAACTTAAAATTTTCTCAAAAAATAAGTTCCTTTTAGCTACTGTTAACGATAAGTAACGTAGTTTTGATAAATAAATTTAGTTGTATGAAAATGAAGTATGGCGTATTGATAGCTTTGTGTGTTTTAACATCTTTGATGTTTACCGCTTGTTCATCTACCTCAACAGATGCTGCTGCTAGCCAGGATACTGTAGAAAAAGTGCCTCCCCACTTGATGATAGAAGCCGTTCCACCTTCTCCTAAATTTCCCGATGCTAAAATTGCTATAGCTACGGTGCAAGCTAGTATGGATGCAGATGATTCTGTGAAAGTAGAGTTTAACTTCTCGGTAAAAGGCTATGAACTCAGTGTGCAAACAGATGATGCTACCGATAAAGGATGCAATAATGCAACTAAAGGACAGCATATTCATTTTATTATGGATAATAAACCCTATACAGCTTTATATGAACCTAAGCACAGTGTTAGGGTTGCAAAAAACTCCGAACATTACGTGCTGGTATTTTTGTCGCGCTCTTATCACGAATCCATAAAAGAAAAAAAGGCAGCACAATTATATCACTTTAAAATTGATAGAAAAGGCAGTCTAAGCCAATTAGAACCGTCTAAAAAACCGATGCTTTTTTATAGTCGTCCAAAAGGTGAATATGTAGGAGCCGATATCGAAAAGGTGCTTTTAGATTACTACGTAGTAAATGCTGCTATTCACTCAGATAGCATGAAAGTAAAAGTGAGCATTGTAAACCAAGGTAAAAAAGTAAAAAGAGATACAAGCTTCACTACCACTTCATGGGAGCCACTATTCGTAAAAAACTTACGACCGGGGAAAGCTACTATTACCATAAGTTTATTGGATCATAAAGACAAGAAATTAAGTGGTTTACATACTAGTGTTAGTAGAGAGATAACCCTCAAAAAAGCAACGGATTTAAAATAATTTTAAGCTTAATAAAGGAGTAGCTTTTTTATTAAGATTAAAAATAGATATATTTGCAGTGCAAGGTAGATTTGTTTATTGTTCGACCTTGCTTGTGTTTTCAACAGAACTAATAAACGAATCAGTATATACGCCTATCTACTCTCGTTTCTTAGTTTTTTTATAAAAAAATTTATGAAACGATTACAACAACTTCTAGAAGATCGAATTCTTATCATTGATGGTGCAATGGGCACTATGATTCAGCGTCATCAGCTACAAGAGGCCGATTATCGTGGCAATCGATTTAAGGATTGGCCAAGTGATGTAAAGGGGAATAACGATCTTTTATCTATTACGCAAGCAAGAATTATAACCGACATTCACAAACAATACCTACATGCAGATGCAGATATTATAGAAACCAATACCTTCAATGCGCAAGTGGTTTCCTTAGCAGATTATGGTATGCAAGAATTGGCCTATGAAATCAATGTAGCTGCTGCGCGCTGTGCTAAGCAAGCCATTGAAGAATATGCAAAAGAAACCAATCAGCAAGGCGTTGAGAAATTTGTTGCAGGGGCTATGGGTCCTATGAATAAAACACTTAGTTTATCACCCGATGTTAATAATCCAGGATTTAGAGCCTTGTCTTTTGACGAAGCTGTTGCTGCCTATTATGAACAAGTAAAAGGTTTGGTAGATGGCGGTGTAGATCTATTGCTGATAGAAACAATTTTTGATACGCTTAATGCCAAAGCAGCTATTGTTGCTATTCGTAATTATTTTGATGATCATAACCGAGAACCTTTACCCATTATGATTAGCGGTACTATCACCGATGCTTCTGGTCGCACACTAAGTGGTCAAACCCTAGAAGCATTTTATATTTCACTACAGCATGCACAGCCGCTGAGCATAGGTCTTAATTGCGCATTAGGCGCCAATGAAATGAAAGCACATGTAGAAGAACTAGCTACAATTGCATCTTGTTATGTATCGGCTTATCCAAATGCTGGCTTGCCCAATGCTATGGGTGCTTATGATGAAACACCATCGCAAACAGCACATTTTATTACTGATTGGGCAAATGCCGGTTGGGTGAATATCGTAGGAGGATGTTGTGGTACCACACCTGATCATATTAAAGCGATCGCTGCAGCTGTTCGTTCATGCAAACCAAGAAAATTACCCGTTAAACTATAATTTAAATTTTATGAAAAAGTTACTATCTATTATTTGCTTGGCATGCACCATGCCTACTTATGCCCAAGAAACTAATATCCAACATCTTAGAAAAGAGATTTGGAACGTTTTGCCGTTTAAAACAATTTGCTATGGTATGATGCCTATGCAGTGCTTGGAATATAAGATGCTAGATTCAAAAGAAACCGCTACCTGTTTTGGTATCAAAGGGTTTACTTTAGGGCCCGGCTATCAATATCTATTATCTGTGCAAGTAGATTCTTTTATACATCCTCCTTCTGATGGACCATTATATGTATATCGTCTCTTGAAAATTGTAAACAAAAAGCCGGTTATTAGTTCGGCAATTGTGAAAAATAAAAGATGGGTACTTGCTAATATGTGGCATGCAGAACGTGCACCCATAGATGAAGCGCTAATGAAAAAGGTAAGCCTACAAATAAATAGTAAGCAATTTTTTGGAACATCCTTTTGTAATAATTACGCAGCATCTTATTCAACAAAAGTAGCTCGATGGTATTTGACTGCGATAGCTAGTACTAAACGCTTTTGTGATCAACAAATGGAACTTGAACAACGCTATTTTGAATTATTGCAAACGGTCACATTTGTTGTAACCGAAAAAAATAAATTGAAATTATATAATCAAGCAGGTGATCTTATTTTAGAATATTTAGAACAAAAAAAATAGTTATGAATACCATACAACCCTATTTACGCTTAGCTGGTTTAGAGCCTTTGATCGTGCGACCAGAGACAAATTTTGTGAATGTAGGAGAGCGTACCAATGTTACTGGTTCAAAGAAATTTGCTCGATTAATACGCGAGCATAAATTTGAAGAAGCTTTATCAGTGGCGCGTCAACAGGTTGAAAATGGAGCACAGGTGCTCGATGTCAATATGGATGATGCTTTATTGGATGGTGTATGGGCTATGACTACCTTTCTTAATTTATTACAAGCAGAACCAGATATTGCCCGCATTCCAATCATGATTGATTCTTCTAAATTTGAAATCATTCATGCAGGCTTGAAATGCGTGCAAGGAAAATGCATTGTAAATTCAATTTCATTAAAAGAAGGCGAAGAACAATTTTTAAAACAGGCCAAAATATGTTTGTCATTTGGAGCTGCTGTAATTGTAATGGCTTTTGATGAGCAAGGACAAGCAGATACGTTGAATAGAAGAGTGGCTATAGCAGAACGTGCTTATTCTATTCTTACACAACAAGTAGGTTTTCAACCTCAGGATATTATTTTTGATCTCAATATTTTTGCGGTAGCAACAGGCTTAGAGGAACATAATTCCTACGCGGTAGATTTTATCGAAGCCACTAAAATTATAAAAGAAAAATACCCTTTAGTTAAAATCAGTGGAGGGGTTAGTAATTTATCTTTCTCATTTAGAGGCAATGAAACGGTAAGAGAGGCTATGCATGCGGTATTTTTATACCATGCAATTGCAGCAGGTATGGATATGGGCATTGTTAATGCAGGTCAATTAGCCGTTTATGATCAGATAGTGCCGGAATTAAAAGCATTATGCGAAGCGGTCATTCTAAATCAAAACAATATAAACAATGAGGCTACGGATCGATTAATTGCTTATGCAGAACAAGTGAAGTCGGTAGATAAAGTAGAAAAAGTAGATGAGGCTTGGCGCACGAGCTCCGTTGAAGATCGGCTAATACATGCTTTAGTAAACGGTATCACTACCTATATTGATGAAGATACGGAGGCTGCGCGCTTACAGTATGCTACTCCCTTAGAAGTAATAGAAGGACCTTTGATGGCGGGTATGAATAAAGTAGGGGATTTGTTTGGGTCTGGGAAAATGTTCTTACCACAAGTGGTAAAAAGTGCTCGTGTAATGAAAAAAAGTGTTGCATTGCTAACCCCTTTTATTGAGCTAGAAAAAGAGGAACGCAAGCAAGCACATATAAAGGCTGGAACTTTAAATACAGAAGCGCAAGGAGCAGCAAAAATTTTATTAGCTACTGTAAAAGGAGATGTACATGATATTGGAAAGAATATTGTAGGTGTTGTGTTGGCATGTAATGGTTATGAGGTAATTGATTTAGGTGTTATGGTGCCAGGAGATAAAATTTTAGATGAAGCAGCAAAACATCAAGTAGATATTATTGGGCTCAGCGGCTTAATAACGCCATCACTAGATGAAATGGTTTCTGTAGCTAAAAACATGAAAAAAAGAGGTATGCAACAGCCCTTGTTAATTGGTGGTGCTACTACTTCTAGAATGCATACGGCTGTTAAAATTCAGCCAGAGATCAATACAGGTGTAGTGCATGTTTTGGATGCTAGTAGATCGGTAACGGTTGCGGGTACCTTACTTAAAGAAGCTAGCAAAAAAGAATTTTTATCGAATTTAAAAACGGAATACGAACAGCTAGCAGCTGATTATACTGCTAAGCAATTTGCTAAAGATTATATTAGTTATGATGTAGCTAAACAAAATGCAACGCTTATCGATTGGAGTCATTTTGCGCCTTATGTGCCCAAGCAACTCGGAGTACAAACAATCAACGTATCTATTGAAGAGATCGTTTCGTTTATAGACTGGACCCCATTTTTTATAACATGGGAAATGAAAGGTAAATTTCCTGCTATTTTAGACGACGCTCGCCAAGGGGAAGAAGCAAAAAAATTATTTGAAGATGCGCAAGAAATGCTTCAGCAAATTATACAAGATAATTGGCTACAAGCAAAAGCAGTAATTGGTTTATGGCAAGTAGAAAAGGTGAAAGCAGACACTATTCTCATCAAAGACGAACAGCATAATACCGTTGAGCAACTTGTGTTTTTGCGTCAGCAAGCTAAAAAAGCTGTGGGTGAACCAAACTATTCGTTAGCTGATTTTATAGCGCCTAATCAAGAAGATTATATGGGTGCCTTTGCAGTAACGATAGATGGGATAGAACCGCTATTAACTAAATTTACAGATGCACATGATGATTACAATAAGATACTTTTGCAATCTATTGCCGATCGTTTAGCAGAAGCCCTTGCAGAATGGCTACATGCAAAAGTGAGAAAAGAAATTTGGGGTTATGTTCCTAATGAAGCTATTACGCAGGCAGAATTGATTAAGGAAAGTTACCAAGGTATCCGCCCAGCACCGGGATACCCGGCTTGTCCAGATCATACGGAGAAATTGAAATTGTTTCAATTGCTGGATGCTACGCAATCGATAGGTGTAAATCTTACAGAATCCTTAGCTATGTATCCTGTTTCTTCGGTTTGCGGCTGGTATTTTAGTCACCCACAAAGTGTATATTTTGGTGTTGGAAAAATTCAGGAAGATCAATTGCATGCCTATGCTCAAGAAAAGCTAATGCCAATTGATGCGCTAGCAAAGTGGTTAGGACCTAATTTGTAAATGGATTATTCGAAGTCATAATTAATCATCCATTGTACGCCAAAGGAATCTGTGAAAATAGCAAATAAGGCGCCCCAATCTGTTTTTTGCAAGGGCATCTCAACCGAACCATTAGTACTCAATTGTTCGAACCATTTTTGAGCTTCTGTTTCTGAACTTGCATTTAGAGAGATATAGTGATTGTTGCCTTTTTGAATAGTTTGCCCATTGCTGGCTAAAATATCAGAGGCCATTAGCGTATAGCCAGGAGCTATTTCTAAAGCAATGTGCATCATTCTCTTTTGTTCATCTGCTGACAGATGTTTACCAAAATCGGTAGTACCAAAAGTTTGTTTTATAAGTAGGGTGCCGTTAAAAACTTTTTGATATAATGAAAAAGCAGCTTCGGCTTGACCGTCAAAATTTAAATAAGGTGCAAAATAAAATGCCATAAACGGAGTGTTTGTACAAAGCTATACATTTTGTATGTATTTTTGTTGCTATGAATACTACCGCTCCTAAACCTACTATAAATAAAATTGCGTCTGTTATATCTTATGTATTACATCCGGTTTTTATTCCATCCATTGCTTTTCTACTATTTTTTTTACTACCTATAAATGCTTTTAGTGCCTTTACCTGGACTGTTATCAATAAGTGGTTTGCTATTATTGTTATCAACACCTGTTTTTTCCCTCTTTTATTGGTGGTCTTATTAAAACGCTTAGATTTTATTAAGACTATTACTATGACGGATGCTAAAGATAGAATTATACCTTTAATAGGGTCTATGGTATTCTATTTTTGGGCTTATCACGTACTTCATAATTTAAAGACGGTGCCCGCTATACCTTCGGTGTTAATTGTTTATTTTTTAGCACAATTTTGGGGGCTCATTGCTATGTTTATTCTTAATATTTTTTTTAAAATAAGCATGCATGCTGCTGCCGTTGGTACCTTAATAGGTATTTCCTTTTGCATGGATTTCTCTTTAGCATTTTTTCTTATTGCTTGTGGGTGCTCTATACTTGTATTGATAAGTAGAAAAGTTTTGCAAGCGCACACCCATGCAGAGTTGATTAGTGGCTTGGTTCTTGGAATCTTATCTTGTTTGGCAGCCTTTATCTATTTATAATTACTTAGATTGTAATGAAATTATAGGTACAATCATTTCTTCGAGCGAAATGCCTCCATGTTGAAAGGTGTTTTTATAATAATTGACATAATGATTGTAATTATTTTGGAAGCATAAATACACATCTTCTTTGGCAAAAATATAGCTTGAGTTTAAGTATTGGCTGGGCAGACCAGCTTCTTTAGGGTCTTTAACTACCATTACTTGCTTCTCTTCGTAACTCATGTTTTTACCATGCTTATAGCGCAGATTACTACTCGTTTGTTTGTCGCCCACACACTTACTTGCTGTTTTTACCTGCATGGTGCCATGGTCGGTAGTGATAATAAGTTGGATATTTTTAGAAGCAATTTTCTTCAAGGCTTTAAACAGCGGCGCATGTTCAAACCAACTGGCGGTTAGTGAACGATAGGCATTATCATCACTTGCTAATTCTTTGAGCACTTCCATCTCTGTTCGCGCATGCGATAGCATATCAACAAAATTATATACAATAACAGTCAAATCATTTTTTAGATAATTATGAATTTGATCTTCTAATTGTTTGGCATGTTCATTGTTAGTGATTTTTACGTAATCTACTTTCCAATGATCTAATTTATTTCTTTTGAGATTGTTTTGTAAGAATTCGAATTCAAATTTATTTTTTCCATCATCATCATCATCATTTCTCCATTTATCAGGAAATTGTTTTGCAATTTCAAATGGTGTTAGTCCAGCAAATAAAGCATTTCTAGCATATTGTGTAGCGGTTGGTAAAATGCTAAAGAAAAGATCTTCTTCATTAATTTTAAAATCATCAAGTAAAAAGGGTTCTATCACTTTCCATTGATCATATCTAAGATTGTCGATCACTAAAAGAAATGTAGCTTGCTCTTTATTGCATTGCGGAAATACTTTTTGGGCTAATACCTGAGGCGATAATAAAGGCCGCTCTGTATCAGCAGCTATCCATTTGCAATAGTTTTTTTGAATGAACTTAAAAAAATCTTTATTAGCTTCAGCTTTCTGATGCTGCAAAATCTCCATCATTTCAGCACTGTTGCTTTTGCTTAATTCTAATTCCCAAAACACTAATTTTTTGTATAATTCCTTCCATTCTTCATGATTTGGATTGGCTTGCAAGGCCATAAATAATTTGGTAAATTCTTGTTGATAATTTGAACTTGTTTTTTCTGCAATGAGGCGCTTACCATCAATGATCTTTTTAATAGAAATAAGAACCTGATTGGGGTGTATGGGTTTTATTAAATAATCGCTTATTTGATTACCAATAGCATCTTCCATTACATACTCAGCTTCGTTTTTGGTAGCCATCACTATGGGTATGTAAGGAAAAAGTTCTTTAATCTTTGATAGTGTTTCTAAGCCCGTCATGCCGGGCATGCTTTCGTCTAAAATCACAAGGTCAATGGTATGCTCTTGTAAATAATCGAGGGCATCATAGCCATTTGTAACACTAGCCACATTATATCCCTTTTGTTGTAAGAATAAAATATGGGGTTTTAGCAAATCGATTTCGTCATCTACCCAAAGTAATTGTATGGCTTGCATCATCTAATGTTGGCGGTTAATATATTAACAAAGCTTTGAATTATAAAAGTACATTTTTCTTTGTTATAACGTTTTACTTCTTGTATCATTGTATATAATTTTTGTTAAACCTATGTCTGAACCAAGAATAGTTATTCGCAAGGCTCAAGAAGAAGATTGTGAATCCCTTTTAGAACTTATTAAAGAATTAGCCATTTTTGAAAAGGCACCTCAAGAAGTAAGCGTTACTCTAGAGCATTTTAAAGAAAGTGGATTTTCAAGTAATCCAGTTTGGTGGGCTTTAGTTGCATGTGTAGTAGACCCAGAAACACAAGAAGAAAAAATTATTGGAATGGCTTTGTATTACATTCGTTATTCTACTTGGAAAGGTCAACGTATGTATTTAGAAGATATAATTGTTACGGAAGCTTGGCGCTCAAAAGGCATTGGTAGAATGCTCATGTCGCAGTTGATTTTTGAAGCTAAACAAAAAAAATTACCCGCTATTATGTGGCAGGTATTGGATTGGAATACGGAAGCTATTAAATTCTATAAACGTTATAATGCTGTATTCGATGATGAGTGGTTAAACGTTACCCTACATATTAATAGTTAGAATAATCTTGGGTCATTTGTTGAGGGCAGGAATAGGTCTTAAATTGAAACGTAAAATGGAATAAGATCATCATGTATTGATCGTTGGTATTGCCATTGCCTCTTTGTTTATTGATCCTACCAAGTGGATCGCTACTAACTTCAATAGATCGATCTTGTAATAGAAAAGCAGGATTGGGATTTTGAGGATCATTAGGAAATTTGTCGGCTCCCACATAGCGAGCACTTACATCATCTAAATAATCAGTTGTAGTGAGTCTATTTACAATTTCCACACCTATATTCATGCCGGGAAATACCCAATACTTAACACCTAAACCAATTGGAAAACTAAAGGCATAGTTTTTATAGCGACGGTCGGCGTACATATCTAAATTTTGTCCTTCTGTGCCTAAGGGCCTTAAATCATAATCGCGGCCATCTATGCTAGCATAAGGATTGTAAAAAAACATACCAATACCACCTGTAAGATAGGGCGTAATACGATAACGCTCATCGCCGGTATAAAATCTAAAAAAATTAAATTCGCCTTGAATGGCAAATTCCGTAATATTACTTTTGAAGCTTAAGTTGCGTGTTTTATTATAAATATTACTAGAATAGGCATCGCTGTATCCAACTTTAGATTGCAAGATGGATGCGCGTAAAGAAATATATGGGTTAAAATGAAGCCTGAAAAAGGTGCCTATAGCAGGGTGTATTTCTTGAAACCCATAGCGATCATTTAAATCTCCAAAATACAAACTGCCGCCACTTACCAAACCCCATTCTTTAGTGCCATAAAATGATTGAGCTTGTGTTTTAATACAAGTCAGTAAACTTAATAAGGTATAGCAAATTATTTTTTTCATAGTTTTCATTTAATTCCTTCTATCAATACCCCAATATAATTTTTGACG
The DNA here is from genome assembly GCA_903912405.1 of uncultured Bacteroidota bacterium. Taxonomy (GTDB): domain Bacteria; phylum Bacteroidota; class Bacteroidia; order Chitinophagales; family Chitinophagaceae; genus CAIWHF01. The sequence continues at coordinate 11,328 of CAIWHF010000180.1, forward strand.
AATAGTTTTTAAGAAATTGTGTTCGTCAGGTCGAATTAAAGAAATAGTAAAATTTTCTTTTTTTACGGCCAATTGAATACTGGTTGGAATGGTTTCCGTTCTAGAATCTAAGGTACATAAAAAATGATCTGTTCTTCCTTCCAATTCAAATGAAATCACATTGTCATCGGGCACAATAATTGGACGAGTACTAAGGTTATGCGGAGCTACGGGGGTTATTACAAAACTCGATGTTTGAGGGAATACTACGGGTCCACCACAGCTAAGTGAGTAACCAGTAGATCCAGTAGGGGTAGCTACTATTAACCCGTCTGCCCAATAGGTATTTAAAAATTCGCCATTTAAGTAGGTGTGAATTTTAATCATTGAAGAAGAGTCTTTTCTATGCAATGTAAATTCGTTTAGTGCAAATGGAGCATCTTTAAATATAGGCATACTTGATTCTAAGTGCAATAAAGATCTTTTTTCTATTGTATAAGATCCTCTAACTAAGGATTCAATTGCATCGGCAGCTTCGTTTTCACTGATAGCAGCTAGAAAGCCTAAACGGCCAAGATTAATGCCTATCAGCGGAATATTAGAATCGCCTATAAAACTTACCGTGTCCAACATCGTACCATCACCACCAAGGCTAATGAGCATATCGGTATGTAAGGGCAAATCTAGTCGACTCGTAAAAAAGCTTGGCGTTTCTTCAAATGTGAAGCTGTCTTTCAATTGGGTGTAGAAATCCTTATAAAATACAAGCTGAATTTTATGAGCTTGTAATGCTGTTAAGATTTTACTTATAGCAGGAATATCTTCTTTGCCAAATGTTCTATTGTAAACCGCTACGATCATTCAAGGATGTTTAATTCATAAAGATACTAAATTAAGAACTAAAATAGAGGGCGTAGCTTATAAAACAAATTGCAAAAAGTATTTTAAAGAAGCTTAATTTTGTTAAAATTTATTGCATGAAAATCACCCTTGGATTTAGTCCCTGCCCCAATGACACTTTTATTTTTGATGCCTTAGTACATCATAAAATAGATACAAAAGGATTTGAATTTGAAGTGTTTATGGAGGATGTATCCACATTAAATGATTGGGCTATGGAGGGTAGATTGGCTATTACTAAATTAAGTTTCAACACGTTTTTGCAGTGTGCTACTTCCTATGCATTAATGCATGCTGGAAGTGCTTTAGGGAAAGGCGTTGGCCCCTTATTAATAACGCATAAAAAGGGATTGGAACAGTGGCTAGAAGACCCTACTTTTATAGAGCGAGCTACGATTGCAATTCCAGGTCTTAATACTACGGCAAATTTATTATTACAATTGGCTTATCCTAATGCTACTAAAAAAGAAGTGATGTTGTTTAGTGAAATTGAACAAGCCTTAATAGACCATAAAGTGGATGCTGGATTGATCATACACGAAAACAGATTTACCTATCAAGATAAAGGACTACATAAAATAAAAGATCTTGGTGACTGGTGGGAATCAACAACTTCCTCAGCTATTCCGTTGGGTGGTATTGTTGCAAAGCGTTCTTTGCCTAAAGAGCTGTGCTTACAAATTGATCAATTAATAAAAGAGAGCATTGCCTATGCTTGGAATAACTACCCAAGCCTAGCGTCTTTTGTAAAAGAAAACGCACAAGAAATGAGCGAAGAAGTAATGCGAAAGCATATTCAGTTGTACGTAAATGATTTTTCTACTGATCTAGGTGAAGAAGGCACTCTGGCAATTCAAACTTTATGGACATATGCCTATAAGGCTCAATTAATAGCTACTAAAGAACTTCCTATTTTCTATTCAGATAACTGATAAAGAGAAGGTATGTTTCTTCCTAATCCATCATAATCTAAACCATAACCAACAACAAATTTATTAGGTATTTCAAAGCCTACATAATCTGCTCTTATTGGAAATTGCAAGGCACTTGGCTTTGTTAAGAAACTGGCAATTTTAATAGATTTTGGAGCTCGGTTGTTTAACTCATGCATAAAACTATGCAGTGTTTTACCGGTGTCAATGATATCTTCTATAATCACAATATGGCGATTACTTAAATCTTCTTCTAAGCCAATTGCTGTAATAACATTGCCGGTAGAGCTTGTGCCTTTGTAGGAAGCAAGTTTTATAAAAGAAATTTCTGCTTCAATTGTTAAGTGTCTAAATAAATCAGCCGCAAACAAAAATGATCCATTTAATATGCCAATAAACAAGGGTCTTTCCTGTTTATAGTCTGCGTCTATTTGCTTTGCTATTTCTTTAATACGTTCTTCAATTGAAGCTGCATCTATATAAGGTGCAAATTGCTTGTCGTGTAGTTGAATAGTTTGCATATTGTTATGGTTGTACAATCAGCTTGGTTCCTGTTTTCACTTCCGTAAAGTCTAGTTTGTTCCAGCTGTTGAGTTGTTTCACACTTACTTTAAATTTTTTAGCAATACTAAATAAGGTATCACCACTTTTCACCGTATAATAAACAGGTTGTTTAGAATTGCCTTTTGGAATATCTACGGTGTTTTGTTGTTCAATAATTTCTTTAGTCTCGTTTGGTTTGCTAGTTTCTTCACTCTCTACATATGCATAAACAACTTTGTCTAATTCAAATTTTAATTCTTCAAATTCATCTTGCGCTACTTGCTGTAAGGCTATAGGATTTTTAGGTATGTTGATAGTGTTAACGGCAATCGTATTGGTAACGGTAGTTGTATTTTCTTTTGGAATATCGATAGCATTTCTAGTTTGAATGCCTTCTAGTGTATCTATGTTTCGAGCAGTAAATTCTTTAATTTTTAATTCTTTTTTAGATAAAACTTGGGGCTTTCCCTTTTCCTTTTTTTCTTTTTGAACCAAAATTGGTGTTTCCGTAATAAAGGTATCAGCTACTATTTGTTTAGCGCTGTCTTTTTTGGCTGAAGCAATACTGTCTTTATAGTATTTTGATTTAAATAAGGAATCTTGAGAAAATTGTTTTTTTCTAAGGGCCAACTTTTCCTGATTTACCCGCATCATAGAATCGCGTTTTGCTTTGGCCGCTTCCATCACTAGGGCTCTTTGAGCAGCACGTTCCTCTGCAAGTTTTAAGGCATTCTGTCTTATTTGTTCTTGCTTTAATTTTGCTTGTTCTAGTCGTTCTTTGATTGCCAATTGTCGTTGCTCTGCGATACTGAGTTTTTTTACAGTATCTATGGGAGTTAATAAAGAATCGGCTTGCTGGGCTATTAATGCACTGCTATCTGTTAGTGTATTTAAGTTATCTTTAAATACAATTGATTTTTTAATTTCAAAATTCAATTTAGATTTTTCTAAAAAGCCATCTTCTTTGTAATTGTCTATATTATTAGCTATAGGATCATTGGCATCTGCACTTCCATCTATTTTTAAATATGTTTTTGGTTTTTTTACTATAACAATTTTTAAATTAAGTTTCTCGCCAGGCACAACTTCTTCATTTTCTTCTAGTTTGTTTAAAATTCGAAGTTGTTTCAATTGAATACCTTCTGTTTGTGCAATTTGCAGTAAGGTTTCTTGCTCTTTAACAATGTAATAAGCATGATCACCTTTTAAGTGTTTTTTTTCAAGATAGATATACATACTAAAAGGTAATGGCCCATCAGAGAGATCATTTATGTCAAGTAGTTTTTGATAGCGTATATTATATTTAATAGCATACTCTAATAGCGTTTCTCCTTTTCTTGCTACAAAAGCATTGAGATTGTTCACTTTAGTTACCCCTTCAAAGTTTAGTAAATTATCGATTACGTCTGGTTCTTGTGTGGCTTCTGTCTCCGGGGTGTCTATAGCATAGATGAATTGGTATTCATTTGCCAATGCAAATGGTCCATGTACTTTATTGTTTTCTTCTAAGGCCGGTGTAGCATATAAAATAGTGGCACTGTCTGTAAAGCGGTCTAGATTATATTTTTCAATTAAGTTGATGATTAACTGAGCATATTTTGGATTGGTAGCATAGCCACATTGTTTCAATCCTCTACACCAAGCTTTATAATCGTCAACTCCATAGGTAAATAGTATTTGATATCTTTTTTCGGTGCTCAAATAATTAGAGTGATCTTGATAGGATTGATAAGCGGAGCTATATTTTCTAAAACATTCATTAGGAGCGTCATCGGTGTGTGCAAAGGTTTCGCCGGTCCATGCTTTTTTACACTTAATGCCAAAATGATTGTTTGCTATTGTTGCCAATTCGCTGCTTCCCGCACCTGTTTCATAGATGCCTTGTGCGAGCGTTACCGATGCTGGTATGCCTACGCGCATTTGTTCTTGCATGGCCCAATCGCTATATTGAGCTATATAGTTTTTTACACGCTCTTCATAAGTGCTATTAGTTTGACTAAAACTATGCAAGTTGCAACTTATAAAAAACAGTAAGAAACCTATATATTTTTTTACATTCATGTTGTGGGTATTCTTAATCGCTAATTTTTTTCATTAATAATAATCCATCTCTGATGGGTAACAAAACTTGTATAACGCGATGATCTGCTCTTGTCTTTTCATTAAAAGCTTGAATCGCTTTGGCATTTTTACTTTGTTTTTCTTGTTCAAGTAAAACCTCTCCATCATACAGTACATTGTCGGCAAGGATATAAGCACCTATCGGCAATTGATCGATTACTAAATCGTAGTAAAGATGATAATTCTGTTTATCTGCATCAATAAAAACTAAGTCAAAAATACAATCTATCCTTGGTATTATCTCGGCAGCATGACCAATATGTTGAATTATTTTTTTACTAAGTCCTGCTTTTTCAAAATAAGATTGGCACATGTCATACAATTCCTCATTGATATCTATAGTATGTAATAGGCCATTTTCTTTTAAGCCTACAGCTAAGCAAATGGCTGAATAACCAGTATAGGTGCCAATTTCAAGTACATGTTTTGGTTGTATCATTTGGCTGATAAATTCTAAAACTTTACCCTGCAAATGCCCCGATAACATGATGGGCAAATTCACTTTTAAATGGGTTTCTCTATTCAATTGTGCTAATACATTACTTTCCTCTGAAGAATAATCACATGCATAGCTTTCTATAGTTGCTGGAATTAATTGCGTGGTCATGAATTAGAAATTAGGTTGTAATTTATTTTTAGAATAAAAATCTTTGATATAAGTCACTACTTCATCTGCTGTATCAAATACTTTAATTAATTCTAAATCGCCCGGACTGATATTGCCTTCACCTTCCAACATAGAGTTGCGCATCCAATCAAATAGGCCTTGCCAATAAGCTCTTCCTACGCATATCATGGGTGTTTGTGTAAATTTTTTAGTTTGTATTAAAGTGGCAATTTCAAAAAACTCATCCATAGTACCCCAACCGCCCGGCATCATAATAAATCCTTGTGCGTATTTAGTAAACATTAGTTTTCTGATAAAGAAAAAATCAAAGTTGAGCGATTTGTCTTTATCTATATACGGATTTGCTGTTTGTTCAAAAGGTAGTTCTATATTCAAACCTACTGAAGGGCCACCGGCAAGATTAGCGCCTTTATTGCCTGCTTCCATTATGCCTGGTCCGCCACCGGTAATGATTCCAAAACCTTCTTGCGATAAGCGTTTAGAAATTTCTACCGTTAAGTCGTAATAGGTATTGCCGGGTTGTGTTCTTGCCGATCCAAAAATGGAAATGCAAGGACCAATTTTAGCCAACATTTCAAAGCCTTGTACAAACTCTGCCATGAATTTAAAAATCTGCCAGCTAGAGTTTGCTTTGGTCTCTGTCCAATCTCTCTTTTTTAATTTATGCTCTTCCATCTATAACACGTACTTGTTTGTTTGAAAAAAGGAGCATGGTTAAAAATACGATGCCTCCATTAATGATGAGTAGTTCTAATCCAAATTTATAGTCTCCAAAATAACCTGCCCATTGGCTTTGCAATAAATAGCAAAAGAATGGGGATACTACCGATACTATAGGTACCAACCCTGGTTGTACACTTCTATTGGTAAGAATGCCAAAGCCGAAGATGCCCAATAATGGCCCATAGGTATAGGAAGCTATTTTAAGCAGCATATCTATTAAGCTACCATTGTCGATAGTTCTAAAAAAGAAAACTAAGAGCAGGAAAATACCAGCAAAAGAAAGGTGCACTATTCTGCGCGTTTGTTCTTGTTTTTCGGGACGAATGGCAGGATTATTTTTTAAATTAAGAATATCTAAGCAAAAAGAAGAAGTAAGTGCCGTAATCGCACCATCAGCACTTGGAAACAGTGCTGAAATTAATCCGATAATAAATAATATACCCACAAAAGACGGGAATGCGTTACTCAACGCAATAGTTGGAAAGAGCTCGTCGGGTTTTACCTGTATGCTATTGTGCTGTGCATATAAAAATAATAAAGCACCGAGTATCAAAAATAAAAAGTTTACAAATACTAAAATCACACTGAAGCTTAGCATGTTTTTTTGAGCATCTTTAAGTGTTTTTACACTTATATTTTTTTGCATCATTTCTTGATCTAAGCCCGTCATGGTGATGGTTACAAATATGCCTCCAATAATCTGTTTCAAGAAAAATTTAGTATCGTGGTAATCGGTATAGAAAACAGTATCAATCTTATTTTGTTTTAAAGATGACCAAAGTTCCGAAAAGGAAATATGAAGGTTGCTCTTTAAGTAAAATACACTAATGATAAGCGATAAGAGCATAAAGCTGGTTTGTAGGGTGTCAGTCCAAACAATTGTTTTTACCCCGCCTTTAAACGTATAAGCCAAGATCATGGCAATAATAATAAAGGTGGTAAGCTCAAACGATATTCCTAAATTATTTAAAATAAAAACTTGTAAGATTTTAATAACGAGGTATAATCGAAGGGTAGCACCTAAAGTTCTCGATAGCATAAAAAAGGCAGCGCCTGTTTTGTAGGGTACTATCCCTAAGCGAGTTGCCAGATAGGAATAAATGGAGGTAACGTTTAGCTTATAATAGAGTGGCAATAAAACATAGGCGACAATGATATAGCCTATGAAATAACCAATGACTACTTGAAAATAATTAAACCCGTTGGTACTAACTGTTCCCGGTACGCTTATAAATGTCATGCCACTAAGGCTAGTGCCAATCATACCAAAGGCCACCAATCCCCAGTGACTATTTTTATTGCCAATAAAAAAAGAATCGTTGCTCGCGTTTTTAGAGGTGAAAAAAGCAACTACCAATAATACAATAAAATAAAGCAGGATAAGTGCTAATAAAAAGCTTGTGTTCATAATTGATATTAAAAATTAAAATCCTACTACCACGGCTGCGTCGTAGGTAAAATTACCAGTTTGTCGGTAAGGACTGTAAGGGTCATTGCCCACATCAAAAAGAAAACTAGTAAGAAAAGAAACCCGATCAGAAATAGCTTGCTTAAATCCAAAGCCTACAAGTGTAGAATTACTTTTGATCGTTATGTTTTTTTCTACAATAGCATTGGTATTGTCGTATTCAAAATCGTTTCGGTATACGATATTCCTTTCCAATTGCGCACATAGATAAATATTATTGTAGATTATGGCTTTAGCCCAAAGTGATGGACTTATATAGTTTGCCTTTAAGGTATAGGGATCGTATGCGTTTCTAATTCTGTTGTAGATAGGGTAGTTGGCTACATGCTGATATTGATAACTAACACCTATGCCAACTGCGATTGGTTCTACTAATTTGTATCCGATCACAGGGGATAAGCTAAAATAGGTGGTATTGCCGGCATAGAAATTAAATCCAGATCCATATACCAATTTAGTTTTATCAAAGCCGCTCGAATTGCTTAGTTGTTTCTTTCTACCACTACTCGAATAGGTCTCTTGTCCCCAGCATTGCAACTGTGTAGTAAGCCATAAAACTACTAATAAAGTGTTCTTCATAGGATGCGCTTTTAGGTGCTTAAAGTTACATTTATAAAGCGTAAAGAATCGTTAATTATCCGGGAATATTTTCCCTGGATTTAAAATACCATTAGGGTCAAACACGTGCTTAATAGCTTTCATCAGCTCTATTTGCGCGCTACTAAAAACGATATCTAAGTAATTTTTTTGCACTAATCCAATCCCATGTTCGCCCGAAATGGTGCCTCCTAAAGAATGCACGAATGTAAAGAGTTTGCGAATAGGCACTTGAAGTTCATGATGCCAAAATTCATCACTTAGCGAACCTTTAATGATATTGACATGCAAATTGCCATCGCCAGCATGTCCATAGCAAACCGATTGAAAGCCGTATTCGGTTCCTAGTTCTTTAATGTATTTCAATAATTGTGGCAAATGGGCTCTTGGTACAACCGTATCTTCTTCTTTATAAACGGAATTACTTTTTACCGCTTCGCCCACCTTTCTTCTCAATTGCCAAAGGGTTTCTTTCTGGGCCGCTGTGTCTGCAAATAATAATTCGTCAATATCGTATATCGTTACTAATTCACTTATTTGTGCTGCTTCGGCTAGTAATTGCTGTTCGTTATGGCCATCTAGTTCTATTAATAAATGGGCTTGTATATCGTCTGGAATGCTAATAGCTGTTGTATTACAAAAGCGCATCGACCAATCCAATGCATCTCGCTCCATAAATTCTAAAGCCGAAGGTGTAATGCCCGCCAAGCAGATGCTGTTTACGGCACGGCAGGCCTCTTCTGCTTTTCGAAAAGGGATGAGCAATAAAACGTTAGTCGTTGTTGCAGGTATTAATTTCAAAACAATTTTAGTAACAACCGCAAGGGTGCCCTCGCTGCCCACAATCAATTGGGTGAGGTTATAGCCAGTGGCATTTTTTAGCACATTTGCGCCCGTCCACATTACAGTGCCATCTGCTAATACAATTTCTAGATTAAGCACATAATCCTTTACTACACCATATTTTACAGCGC
>CAIWHF010000181.1 GCA_903912405.1 uncultured Bacteroidota bacterium
AAGAACAAATAAAATATTTCAATAATCCCAAAGCTACTTACCATAAAACATTTATCTCTTTAGTAGCTTATTTACGTAGTGTAAGTAGACCAAAATTCGGACTGGATGAAATATACTTACAGTCCGAAGAATAAGGGTTCATAGATAGCGTTCCTCCCAGTTGCTTATCATTTATTATGATGATTTGAAGCGTTGCAATTAATGCATCCGTTAGTTAGCTTAATTAAATCGTAAAATCCAGGAGCCTATCCCAACAATTTGCTGCAGTACCCCCTTTCAAAACCCAATTTCAACTAAAAAAGATAGGTTTTTTGCATAAAGTATCTTTTTTCACTACCTTTCGCAAAATATTACTCTTTTGAACGACACAAAACAACATAAAAACGTAGAAGATTGGATAAGTCACTTGCAAGGACAAGGCAAATATTCTTTTCCCTTGCAACTGCTGCGATCAGAATTTAAGGAGCAATCGGATACAGCCATCAAGTTTGCGCTTAAAAGATTGGTTGACAAAGAGCAGATAATTTCTATTCACAAAGGCTATTACCTTATCATACCACCTCAATACAGATCAAAAGGCACCCTGCCCCCAACTCTCTTTTTAGAGGCATTTATGAAGGAGTTAAACAGGCCATATTATCTGGCGCTATTAAATGCTGCGGCCTTTCATGGTGCTTCACATCAACAGCCGCAAGAGTTTTTTGTAGTTACAAGTTTTCCAACAATGCGACCAATGCAAAAAAAAGGACTCAAAGTCAATTTTATCAGTAAAAAGGAAGTACCGGTAGCGTTGTTAGACACTCGAAAAACCGAAGCTGGGTACATGAAAATTTCTAACCCCGCATTAACCGCTGCTGATTTAATACAGTATCCCAAACGCGTAGGCGGGATTAACAGGGTTGCGACTGTTTTGGCAGAATTAGCCGAATGTATAAAACCAGAAGATTTTGACGAAAGCCTAATACAGCATGTTCCTGTTACTGTTTTACAGAGATTGGGCTACATGTTAGACAAAGTATGCAACAACACACAATTAGCAGATGCTTTATACAGGGCCTTGCAAAAAAGTGAGGCTACATTTTTTCGTATTCCTTTAAAAGTTTCATCAAATGCAAGAGGATTTGCATTTGATGATCACTGGAAAGTTATAATTAATACTACTGTTGAAATTGACGAATGATACCACAAGCTTATATCACTGAGTGGGCGAATCAAGTGCCCTGGCAAACCAACGAGCAGGTAGAGCAAGACCTGGTGATTTGTCGTGCTTTGGTTGAAATATTTTCAGATGAATTCCTTGCAAAAAGCCTTGCCTTTAGGGGCGGTACTGCTTTACATAAATTGTATTTAAACCCGCAACCTCGTTACTCTGAGGATATTGATTTAGTACAAATTACGGCAGAACCATTTGGCCCGATTGTAGATCGCTTGAGAGAAATACTTGCCTTTTTAGGACAACCTACACGCAAACAAAAAGAAAATAATTTCACACTTCATTACCGTTTTGAATCAGAATTCCCCCCAGTACAAAACCTCCGCCTGAAAGTAGAAACCAATTGCCGAGAACATTTCACGGTACTAGGATACCAACAATTTCCGTTCGAAGTAAATTCTACCTATTTTAAAGGCACTTGCAACATCACAACCTATCAACTAGAAGAACTATTGGGGACAAAACTCAGGGCCTTATACCAACGTAGAAAAGGACGGGACCTATACGATGTTTATAAGGCACTAGTGCAAGCAAAAGTGATAGATAAAGATGCACTACTTCATTGCTATCATGCCTACATGGCTTTTGTAGTTGAAGAACCACCTACTCAAAAGGTTTATTTGCAAAACATGGAAGCTAAAATGCAGGACGATGAATTTATAGGCGACATTGCAGCCCTGATTAGGCCAACAGAAAAATATGACCAGGAAGAAGCTTTTGAATTAGTGCGGACAGAGTTAATTGAAAAAATCGAAGAGAGTAAATCGAAATACTAAATTTGGTAAATGTTCAACACCCTATTTAGCACGTTTAATTCACC
>CAIWHF010000182.1 GCA_903912405.1 uncultured Bacteroidota bacterium
GTGGCGAATTAGAAGTAGAATTAATTCCGCAAGGCACCTTAGCTACGAGATGTATGGCCGCAGGCTATGGCATGCCCGCAATTTATACCCCAGCAGGTGTAGGTACCGAAGTTGCTGAAGGCAAAGAAGTACGCAACTTTAATGGCAAAGATTATTTGTTAGAATACGCTTTTGATGCCGATTTCGCCATAGTAAAAGCTTGGAAAGGCGACACAAAAGGGAACTTGATTTTTAAAGATACCGCACGCAATTTCAATCCATTAATGGCCATGGCAGGCAAAAAAACAATTGCTGAGGTAGAGTATTTAGTAACAGCAGGAAGTTTAGATCCAAATGACATTCATACGCCTGGTATCTATGTAGATTACATTTTCCAAGGTGTAGATTATGAAAAACGAATTGAAAAAAGAACGGTAAGAAATTAAATAATTATGGCATTAACGAAAGAGCAAATTGCTAAACGTATAGCACAAGAATTGCAAGACGGTTTTTACGTAAATCTAGGAATTGGCATTCCTACTTTGGTGGCCAATTATATACCCGAAGGTATAGAAGTGGAACTACAAAGTGAAAATGGCCTTTTAGGTATGGGGCCGTTCCCAATTGCAGGCGAAGAAGATGCAGATTTAATAAATGCTGGGAAACAAACGATTACAACCCTACCCGGCTCTGTTTTTTTTGATAGCGCTATGAGCTTTGGTATGATACGTGCAGGAAAAGTAGACCTAACTGTTTTGGGCGCTATGGAAGTAGCAGAAAACGGCGATATTGCCAATTGGAAAGTGCCTGGCAAAATGGTAAAGGGTATGGGTGGCGCTATGGATCTTGTTGCGTCAGCTAAAAACATCATTGTAGCCATGCAGCATACCGACAAAGCCGGCAACTCAAAATTATTAGCTAGTTGCAGTTTGCCAATTACAGGTCGCGCTTGTGTAAAGAAAATTGTAAGCGACTTAGGTGTATTTGACATAACCGAAGATGGATTCGTTTGTATAGAACATGCGCCAGGAGTTAGCATAGAAGAAATAAAAAATAAAACAGCAGGAAAAATCAGTATCCATCCATTGATAATAGAAATGAACGTTTAATTATGCTAGCAAAATTCCGATTAATCTTTCTTTTACTCCTAGTAGGATGCCTTAGCTCCTATAAGGCCTTTGCACAGCAAAGAAAAGAAGGGATGACCGGATGGAAAGGAAAAGAAAAGGGGGAAGCGGAGCATATTGCCAAAATCTTACGTTGTCTTCAACGAGAAGAATTAATGAATTATACGCTATTATTTCCAACTGTAGAAAATATGTCGAGATGGATTATTGAAGTGTCTCCACCTCGATCCAGTGCTTATCAAAAAGCAGTTTTTTATCTCAATAAGCCGGAATTATTACACATTATGGATACCAGTATTCGTAATGCAAGAAAAAAAGAATTTAATAAAATGCTGCATAAAGCAGAAAATATTGGATTGCACTGGAGCAAAACAATACTATTAAATTATGAACTGGAACGCATGAGAAAAACACGGGATACCGTGTTAGAAAAAATAGCTCCAGAAAGATTCTTAGGATATGTTTTTGTAAAAGATCAAGTTACAGATTCTGTTTATTGTTTTACCGTTAGCGATTTGCAAATGATTAAAGGCAATTGGCATGGCGGTTATTTAAAAAACTTATTCAGGGCGGAAACAAAAGCAGCATATGAGCTACAAAGAATGCTAGAAGAAAAATTCTATGCAAAATTAGCGCACAATAAAAAAGATTCTGTCAATTTAATTATTGATAGTTTAGACGATTCTAGAAATGATTTTATTGTAGCCAGAAAATATTATGAGGGTACTTTAGATGGCTTTATTCCAATTGAATTATATATTCGATACATCAAAGATACTTGCGCAGAGGATGTTTGCAGATACGAAGCCTTATATAAATTTGGTGACAATGAAGATTTTATATCCCTTCGAGTAAGCAAAAAAGAAAAAGAATGGACTTTTAAAGAGGATAAGTACAATGCCTTTATGCAACTTACGCTCGGCAAAGTAAAATATACTGGTATTTGGAACGACCCAGCTGAACATATTAAATATAAAGCAGTGCTCACCGAACTTGAAGAATTACCTGAAGAAACAAAAGAACTAGATGCCGATCTCGACCAAGCTATTGTAGAACGTATGCAGGCGATTGCAAATGGCGAAGAGCTAGACAAAGTAGTAGAAATTGAAAATGCAGAACCTTTAGAAAAAACACAAGAGCAAGTGGAGCCTATAAAAGAAATGAAAGTAGAAGACGCCCCTGCAAAGGATAAAAAAGCTGAAAAAAATAAAAAAGACGACAA
>CAIWHF010000183.1 GCA_903912405.1 uncultured Bacteroidota bacterium
ATTTTTAAATACAATTAAGTAGCATATAAAAGACCAGCATTGCCTCCAATAAATACTACCATATTTACTCTCTCTTCCATCAAATACATATTATAATTGTAATCATAAATTCTCCATGTTGGCTTATTAATACCAATTATATCACCTGTAGTTGGGTCACAAATAGTTAACGACTGCGCATACGGATCAATTGGTGGAACATTTGTTGTAAACTCGAATTGAATATTTGTAAATCTACTCATATTCATAGCACCGGAAGGTTGAATTGTAAAAGGATTTGTATCTAAACAAAAATTATAACAAAATAATCCTGGTGGAGCAAATCCAGCAGTTCTAACATATTTTTCTACATAGTTATATACATTAACAGGTAAAATATTCTCTCTATATTGTCCATCCATTAATATTCCAAGGGCGATCAAAATATTTTTTATATTTTGCGGATTGTATGCTCCAGTAGTGTAAAGACCAGATGTTGAACCATCTGGATTCAAACCGGGACCAAGTGTTGCGGGATTTGGTGGTGAAGGTGCTGGATTCGGATAATCTCCCGCACTTGAAGCAAAGGTTATATCCTGTGGCATATATTCGTAAGGCCAATTAGTATAGTTAGACCATTGGTTGCGCAAATTAGCATCACTTCTTTGAAAATAAAACATCCAACTAATAACCATACCTATTGAATCCAAATTAATCCTATTCGCTCCAGTTACATTATAATATGGTTTTTCATAAACTTGTTTGAAAATATACTTTTGTTCATTTTTAGCAAATATTTCAGATTCATCATTCGAGAGAAAACAATAAGTACAATTTAAATTAATATCAGCATTCCAATTAGTTCTAGTATCTAGATATGATGTGGGACCTAATGTTTCATCGGGGGGTGTTTGAAGAAATCTATAAAACTGCATATAATATTGATTAAAGTTTGGAGCAACAACTGGGAAGGTATTTGTATAATCCATTACATCTCGAATTGTAAACCACTCATTAATAGGTCTAAATGACACACTAATTTGTAATTCATTATATTGAAGCGCTACTAATGGAAATGCTTGTGTTGAAACTAAATTAAACCATGCTCCTAGAGGAATCATTAAGTTTCTGCCCTCTATAGAAGGCTGTGCGCCTGCTGGGTTAGGCGTTGTTTGATTTGGTGATGGCATACCCGCAAAAAAAGCATTAGGATAAGCATTAACACGGGAACCAGCATTTGCCGGATCATTTAATTCAGGAACATTACCTATCATTTCATTAAATAAATCTACTTTTCTACCAGAAAAGTCTCTTTGAGTTGAAGCTAAAAGATATTGTCCTGAATATTCTTGTAATTTTTGATTACCACAAGTAATAGTAATACGACTAATTATTTGAGCACCAATGTCTTTTATCCATTGAAATTGATATGGAGCCCAATCGGTATAAATAGTTGAGCCATCAGGTTGTACGACAGCACGTGGAGGCAAAATAGGACTCCAAATAGTTGGTAAATTGATTGAAATATAGCAATCCATAAGTAGATCAGCATACCTTTTTACC
>CAIWHF010000184.1 GCA_903912405.1 uncultured Bacteroidota bacterium
AAAAATAAATATTTGATAATCTATAATCGCTCACCCCTCACCCCTAACCGCTAACCAGTTTTTGTGAGCTCCTTCGTTCCTCAGGATGACAAGCTAGTGAAAAAATAAATATTCGATAATCTATAATCGCTAACCCCTAACCCCTAACCTCTAATCAGTATATTAAACCCAATAAGTTTTATTACCCTCAACATATGATCATTTTAGGAATCAACGCATACCATGCCGATGCTTCGGCAGCCATTTTAATAGATGGGAAATTGGTAGCTGCAACAGAAGAAGAACGATTTACCCGAACCAAACATTGGGCGGGCTTTCCTGTAGTATCCATTGCTTTTTGTTTAAAAGAAGCGGGCATTACTTTAGCCGATGTAGATTATATTGCCATTGGTAGAGATCCTAAAGCGAAATTGTTTAAGAAATTGCTGTTTTTATTATCCTCTCCAATTGCTGCCTTTCGGTATGCTATTCAACGCTTCAAAAATGCTAAACAAGTAAGTAGTATCGAAGCGATTTTAAGTACAGTAGATACTAGTTGCGATACAGCGACGCTAAAAAATAAAATCATTCAAGTAGAACATCATCGTGCCCATCTAGCCTCGGCTTTTTATCCTTCCCCTTTTGAAGAAGCAGCTGTTTTATCAATAGATGGAGCGGGTGATTTTACAACCACCATGTTAGGAAGGGCTAAAGGCAGCTCTTTAGAAGTGTTGGAGAGTATTGATTTCCCACATTCCTTAGGTGTCTTTTATTCCGCGATGACGCAACTATTGGGCTTTCCTTATTACGGCGATGAATATAAAATAATGGGCTTGGCTCCTTATGGTAATCCGATTTATGTAGATGCCTTGCGGGATGTTATTCAAATCATCCCTGATGGTTTATTTAAATTGAATCTATCTTATTTTCAGTCGCCCCACAAAGGCTATGTGCATTACTCAGAAGAGCATTTGCCTTTGGTGCATACCTTGTTCAACGAAAAAATGGAAGAACGCTTTGGCAAGCTTCGAAAAAAAGAAGAAGCCTTAACGCAATACCATAAAGACTTAGCCGCTTCGGTGCAACGCATAACGGAAGAAGTAATCTTTCATGTATTGCGCTATGTGCATAAACAAACAGGCTTAGATAAAGTATGTATCGCTGGAGGGGTAGCACAAAATAGTGTGGCTAATGGAAAGATAACGCGCAATACGCCTTTTAAAGAAGTATATATTCCAAGTGCTGGTCATGATGCGGGTATTAGTATGGGCGCTGCTTATTGGGTACATCATCATCAAGCGCAACAAGCACGATCTGAAACTGTTATGCAGGCATGCACGGGATCACAGTATAGCAATGAAGAGATTATTGCAGTGTGCAAAGAATTGAATTTAAATTACAAACAAGTGGAGGAAGCTACGATCTTTGATTATGTAGCTACACGATTAGCAGCAGGAAAAGTAGTAGGTTGGTTTAATGGACGAGCAGAATTTGGTCCGCGTGCTTTAGGTGGTCGCTCTATTCTTGCCGATCCTCGTCGCGATGATGCTAAAGAATTATTGAATTTAAAAATTAAGCGAAGAGAGAGTTTCCGTCCGTTTGCACCTTCTATTTTAAAAGAGCAGGTAAGTCAATGGTTTGAGTTAGATGAGCCAGTACCTTTTATGGAAAAAGTATTCCCAATCAGAAAAGAAAAGCAAGCGCAGATACCAGCTGTTACGCATGCCGATGGCTCGGGTAGATTGCAAACGGTAGATAAAACAGTAAGCGAGCGTTATTATAAATTAATTGATGCGTTTTATCAACAAACGCAAGTACCTATTTTACTCAATACTTCGTTTAACGAAAACGAACCTATCGTTAACGCACCTGAAGAAGCCATTCGATGTTATTTAAGAACAGACATGGATATGTTGGTGATGCAGAATATTATTTTAGAACGTAATTAATTAAACTTGTTAGTCTCCATTATAACTGCTACCTATAATAGTGCGCTTACCCTTCGCGATTGTTTGCAAAGTGTAGCCAAGCAAAGCTATGACCCTATAGAGCATATTATCATCGATGGAGCATCAAAGGATGCAACATTAGATATAGTGAATGCTTTTCCGCACATAGCACAAGTGCATTCCGAAAAAGATCAGGGTATTTATGATGCTATGAATAAAGGAATAGCGCATGCAACAGGGGATATTATTGGCATTCTAAATTCTGATGATTTTTATGTGGATGAGCAGGTTGTTCAAGCTATAGTAAATGTATTTGAAAATTCAAATTGCGATGTGGTCTATGCCGATTTACAATATGTAGATCGCGAACGCACCGATAAAATTATTCGCACCTGGAAATCGGGCACTATGCAGCAACATAGTTTTTTGTATGGATGGATGCCGCCGCATCCGACGGTTTTTGTGCGAAGAAAAGTATATGAACAATACGGCGCTTTTAACTTAGCCTTGAAGAGTGCAGCCGATTATGAGTTTATGTTGCGCGTACTTTATAAAGAAAAATGCAGGGTTGCCTATTTACCCAAAACAATAGTGAAGATGCGGGATGGAGGGCAGAGCAATCAGTCGATACAAAATCGTATACGTGCCAATCGAGAAGATAAAAAAGCATGGGCGCTCAACGACTTGCATCCTTATTTCTTTACCTTGCTACTGAAACCCGCAAGAAAACTTATTCAATATTTCTAATTTCTTATCATCATGAATCAAAAAGTTGCTTTAATCACAGGTATTACCGGACAAGATGGTGCCTATTTAGCCGAATTGCTCTTGAGCAAAAATTATAAAGTGCATGGCGTAAAAAGACGCTCGTCCTTATTTAATACCGAACGCATAGATCATCTATACCAAGACAAACATGAAAACCATGTCAACTTTGTTTTGCATTATGGTGATTTAACCGATTCTACGAATTTGATACGCATTATACAAGAAGTGCAACCCGATGAAATTTATAATTTGGCTGCGATGAGTCATGTGCAAGTGAGTTTTGAATTACCAGAATACACGGCGAATGCCGATGGCATTGGCACCTTACGTATTTTAGAAGCCGTGCGCATATTGAACTTAACGAAGAAAACAAAAATCTATCAAGCCTCTACCTCCGAATTATATGGGTTAGTGCAAGCGGTGCCACAATCAGAAACTACGCCATTCTATCCGCGCTCGCCTTATGCCGTGGCTAAATTGTATGCGTATTGGATTACGGTAAATTACAGAGAGGCGTATGGTATGTTTGCCGTGAATGGCATTTTATTCAATCATGAATCACCTTTAAGAGGCGAGACGTTTGTAACCAGAAAAATTACACGAGGCGTAGCAAAAATAGCCTTGAATTTGCAACATAAAATTTACCTCGGCAATTTAGATGCACAACGCGATTGGGGACATGCCAAAGACTATGTTGAGGCTATGTATTTAATTTTGCAACAAGAAAAGCCAGAAGACTTTGTCATAGCTACGGGCATTACTACTCCGGTAAGAGAATTTGTACGTAAAGCATTTGCAGAAGCAGGTATCGAAGTTGAGTTTACAGGATCGGGTGTAGATGAAAAAGGTATCATAAAAGCTATACATAATGCGCAGTATGTTCATTTAAGTGTGGGTCAAGAAGTAGTGGCTGTAGATGCAACCTATTTCCGACCTACCGAAGTAGATTTATTAATTGGAGATCCAACAAAATCGAATACGGTTTTGGGTTGGCAACCTAAATATGATTTAGCAGCATTAGTAAAAGAAATGGTGGCGGCAGATATCGCTTTATTTCAGAAAGAAAAAATGTTGCAAGAAGCAGGATTTCAAATTAAAAATGAATTAGAATAATTGCATGCAAAACAAGAAAATATATATTGCAGGACATAGAGGTATGGTGGGCTCGGCCCTCATAAGAAAATTGCAAGCAGCGCACTGTACGCAACTCATTACGCGTACTTCACAAGCATTAGATTTAAGAAATCAAGCAGCAGTTGATGCTTTTTTTAAAGAAGAGCAACCGGATATTGTTATCATGGCTGCGGCTAAAGTAGGAGGCATACAAGCCAATAATACCTATCGTGCCGATTTTATTTATGATAATTTGATGATGGAAGCGAATGTAATGCACGCTGCTTATCAGCATCAAGTTGAGAAATTATTATTTTTAGGTTCTTCTTGTATTTACCCAAAGCTTGCGCCGCAACCTTTAAAAGAAGCCTATTTATTGTCGGGTTATTTAGAGCCTACTAATGAACCTTATGCCATTGCTAAAATTGCAGGCATCAAAATGTGTGAAGCCTATCGAGATCAATATGGATGTAATTTTATTGCAGCCATGCCAACTAATTTATATGGTCCTAATGATAATTATGATCTACAAAATTCGCATGTACTGCCTGCCTTGATACGTAAATTTCATGAAGCTAAAGTAGCGCAAGCGGCAGAAGTGGTATTATGGGGAACGGGCACGCCCTTAAGGGAATTTTTACACGTTGATGATTTAGCCGATGCTTGTTATTTTTTATTACAACATTATAACGAAGCGGCTATTGTTAATATTGGTACAGGTATAGATTTAGCAATTGCCGACTTGGCCTTATTGATAAAAGATATTGTTGGCTATGAAGGACGCATCGTGTATGATGCTAGCAAACCAGACGGTACACCAAGAAAACTTATGGATGTTTCGAAACTGACCGCATTGGGCTGGTCGGCAAGTATTGATTTAGCAAACGGTATTCGTAGTGTCTACGAAGCGTATAAAAATACCCATTAAGCATGTTTTCCTTTTTTAAAAAACAAACCACTACATCCCTTGATTGCAGTGCTTTTGCAACGGATATGCACGCACATTGGTTGCCCGGTATCGATGATGGAGCACAAGATCTTGCGGATAGTATCGAATTGATTAAAGCATTGAAAGCAGCAGGGTATCAAAAATTAATTGCTACGCCTCATATTTATTGGGATTTATATCAGAATACACCCACTATAATTCAACAAGCTTTAGCGAGCGTGCAAGAAGCGGTGCTGCGCGAAGGAATTGATATTGAATTACACGCTGCAGCAGAGTATATGCTCGATGAACATTTTAATACCTTATTAGCTTCTGATGAACCTTTACTTTGTATTCATAAAAACTGGGTTTTGGTTGAATGCTCTTATGTAAGTGCCCCTTTAGAATTTAAAGAGAAATTATTTCAATTGCAGATGAAAGGCTATCAACCGGTTTTAGCACATCCTGAGCGCTATCCTTTTTGGTATCATCGAGTGGATTTTTTTCAAGAACTGTCTGATCAAGGCATCTTATTACAAATGAATCTTCTTTCTATCTTGGGTTATTATGGCAAAGAAGTACAACAAGTTGCTGAAAAATTATTACGTATGAAAATTATTAATTTAGTAGGTACGGACATGCATCATGAGCGACATGCACAGGCACTCCAACAAATGGGTATCAGTGCTAGCATTCAACAGCTACTAGATCAAAACCAGCTATTAAATACTTCTTTATAAACTTATTATTAGGTATGCGTAAAGCCCTCGAATTTTCGAGGGCTTTTTTATTTATATCCTTTTTAAATAATACCTTTATGACAACCAATGCCGATCA
>CAIWHF010000185.1 GCA_903912405.1 uncultured Bacteroidota bacterium
GTTTTTTACAAAGATGGTTTAGAACCCATTGTTTGTAAATTAAATGAGCTTAACGTTACTATTTACTCCACTGGAGGCACCCAAGATTTTATTGAAAAACTAGGCATTCCTTGTGTTTCAGTAGAATCGGTAACAAGCTATCCATCTATATTAGGGGGTCGAGTAAAAACCTTGCATCCGAAAGTATTTGGTGGCATTTTAGCTAGACGTAATAGAGAAGAAGACATGCAACATATAGCTGCTTATGAGATTCCTTTATTTGATTTGGTTATGGTTGACCTTTATCCATTTGAAGAAACTGTAGCGCAAACAAATGATGAAGCTGCCATCATAGAGAAAGTAGATATCGGAGGTGTTTCGCTTATAAGAGCTGCTGCTAAGAATCATCAGGATGTGGCTATTATCGCTGCTCGTGAACAATATGCTTATCTACTAGATTTATTAGAAAATCAAAATGGCACTACGCAATTAAGCGATAGAAAAACCATGGCCATCCGTGCTTTTGAAGTATGTGCGCATTATGATGCCGCTATTGCTAATTATTTTACACAACAATTAGACCCGCTTTACTTCCAACATTCAGTTGGCAATAAGCAAAGCTTACGATATGGCGAAAATCCACATCAAGAAGCTGCATTTTATGGCGATTTAGATGCATTGTTTATAAAACATAATGGCAAAGAACTATCCTATAATAATTTGGTAGACACGCATGCGGCGCTACAATTAATACAAGAATTTTCTGAACCTACCTTTGCTATCATCAAACACACGAACGTGTGTGGTATTGCTTCTAGAAACAACTTGGAAAGCGCTTGGGATGTAGCATTATCAAGTGATCCAGAAAGTGCTTTTGGTGGTGTATTAATTGCAAATAAAGAAATTGACGAAGTAATTGCAGAGAAAATTGCGTCCATCTTTTTTGAAATTTTAATTGCGCCTTCTTACACAGCAAAAGCAATTGAAGTACTTTCTGCAAAAAAGAATAGAATTATTTTACAACAAAAAGACACTGTTCAAACAAGCACAGAATTCAAAAATATACTCAATGGAGTACTAACCCAATCGAGCGACAATAGCAATTATAGCAAGTGGGAAGAAGTAGGTGCCCACAGTTGTAGTGAAACAGAAAAAGAAGATTTAATATTTGCTAATATTGTTTGCAAGCATTTAAAATCTAACGCCATTGCTTTAGTGAAAAACAAACAACTTATTGGTAAAGGTTGTGGGCAAACTAGCCGTATTGACTCTTTGAAACATGCGATAGAAAAAGCTAAGCAATTTAATTTTAGTTTAGAGCATGCAGTATTAGCGTCTGACGCCTTTTTCCCTTTCGATGACTGCGTAAGAATAGCACATAATGAAGGTATAAGAGCCGTTATACAACCGGGAGGATCTATGCGAGACCAAGACACAGTTCAGTTTTGCAAAGAAAATGGCATGGCTTTAGTAATCACAGGTGAGCGCCATTTCAAACATTAAGAATGGAGTTTTTAAACATTGATGCACATACTAGTTTACAGCTTTATGCTGCAAGAGATACCGCTGCATTTTTTGAATTATTGAAAAAAAACAAGACCCATTTACGCCCTTGGATTAATTGGGTAGATGCAATCAACACCTTGCAAGATGCAGAACAACTTATAAACGCCCGAATTACAAGTTTTGAAGCGCAGGAGTCCATAAGTTTATTTATAGTACAAGATCAAAAGATAATTGGCAGCATTGGCATGTTTCATTGGAGGAAAGACATTAAATGTGCCGAAGTTGGCTATTGGATGGATAAAGATTTTGAAAACAAAGGTATTCTATCCAAGGCCCTTGAAGTGCTTATTGTTTATTTATTCAATCAAGTGCAATTGAACAAAATTGAATTACAATTTAATGCTCAAAATAAAGCTAGCGGTGCTATTGCCAAAAAATTCAATTTTAAAATTGAAGGTATTATTAGAGCAAATTATGCTATAAATGGTACTTTAGAAGATTCCGTATTAGTAGGATTATTGCATACAGATTGGAAGCAAACTA
>CAIWHF010000186.1 GCA_903912405.1 uncultured Bacteroidota bacterium
TTTATAGAAATGCAAGAAGATGGTCTTATTAATAGTTTTGAGGAAAAACCTGCAGATAGTGGAACCTGGATAAACGGTGGATTTTTTATTATAGAACCAAGCATAGCATCTTATTTAAAAGATGACGCAGACGATATTATGTGGGAACGACAACCAATGGACGACTTAGCAAGAGACAAACAAATTAGCGCCTATAAACACAATGGTTTTTGGAAATGTATGGATACGCTCAGAGATAAAGAAGAATTAGAAGCAATGTGGGAACAAGGAGCTCCTTGGAAAAAATGGTAATCATGAATTATACTTTACTAAAAGAACAGTTTAAAAATAAAAAAGTATTTATAACCGGGCATACAGGTTTCAAAGGTTCTTGGCTGCTACTTATTTTAAAGGAATTGGGCGCACAAGTACGTGGCTTTGCACTAGCACCCGAAAATGAGCATGATCTTTTTAACCAGTTGAATGGAGCGCAATATTGTGAAAAATCTATTATTGCAAATATTCTAGATGTTGAACAATTAAAAAAAGAAATCATTGCTTTTCAACCAGATTACATTTTTCATTTAGCAGCACAGGCTCTTGTTAGAAAAAGCTATGAAAATCCGATTGAAACCTATATGGTGAATACGATTGGAACCGCGAATGTATTGGACGCAATGCGATCTTTACCGAATGCTTGTGTGGGCATAATGGTCACAACCGACAAAGTATACGAAAACCCAGAAAGGGGAACAGCCTTTGTAGAAAGCGACAAATTAGGCGGTTATGACCCCTACTCGGCTAGTAAAGCAACTTGCGAAATTGTAATTGATTCTTACAGAAATTCATTTTTTAATTTGCAAGATTTTAATGTGCATAAAAAATCTATTGCATCGGTAAGGGCAGGCAATGTGATAGGTGGAGGAGATTTTTCAAAAGACCGAATTATACCAGACATCGTACGATCAATTCAAAATCATACCCCAATAAATTTAAGAAACCCAAATGCTACTAGGCCGTGGCAACATGTATTAGAACCTTTAGGTGCCTATTTATTGCTTGCAGCTCATATGCATCAACACCCCGAAGCATATAATGAAGCATTCAACTTCGGACCAGCAATTGATGATGTATTAACCGTAAAAGAAGTTACACAATCATTTATTTCAGCATTTGGTGCTTCCCAACAGGAAATTGCTATTGATGATAAAGAGCATGTTCATGAAGCTAAATTACTGATGCTAAATAGCGAAAAAGCTAAACTTAAAATCAACTGGACACCCAAATGGAATGCAACAGAAGCTATTCAACAAACAGCTTGGTGGTATGCAAATAGTCAAATAGAAGTAAGTGAACGTTGTATGGCACAAATCAATAATTACTTTGCTTCATAAGTAAATAATCTCTTAAAGTAGGCTCTATTAATGCCTGTTTTTTAAAGCAATTGAGTTATTTTTGTAGAAAGTTAAACTCTACTGAAAAAAACACTTCAATATATTAAAAAAACTGTGTTTGCAATTTTTATATTAATTGCAACAAGCATGCTTTTGATAAATTTTACTCCTGTACAAAAAATATTAGTAGACAACGCTACCGCTTACCTCAGTAAAAAATTAAATACAGCAATTCATATCGATTATATCTCGCTGTCTTTTTTGTATCAAATTAAAGTTGAAGGTTTACAAATAAAAGATAGAACTAATAACAACCTCATTCAAATAGGCATAGCCAATGTCAATTTCAACAATTGGTTTATTTTCAAAGACAAGTTAGTATTAAATTACATTAGTATAAAAAATGTCCGTATCAATACCTATAGAACGATACAAAACAACAAATGGAACTACAGCTTTATAGAAGATGCTTTTCCAGCTAATAACAAAAATAAGGAAAATAAAAAAGGCTTTGAATTAGCAGTTCAAAAAATACAATTAGAGCGGATCAAATACAGCGAAGAAGATGCTTGGGTAGGAAGTAACATGTATGTATCGATAGGGAAAGGCGCAATTGATATAGATACCTTCAATGAAACAAAAAGGAAAATAACCATAAAAAATATAAACTTTACCGAGCCTTCAATAGCACTAAAGGATTACCCAGCTAGTCCATTCCGACCAAAAACAAAAACTAGTACACAAATAGACACTAGCTGTTTTAATAAAGGTAATTGGCAGGTGTCCATTAATCAAATTAAAATAGCAAATGGAAATTTTAAATTAGATTATAATAGTAGAAAACCTATTTTCAATGAATTTGATGCAGAACATATGGATATTACCCATATTAATCTTTTAATTGAAAATACAAATATCCTAAAAGACACGATCAAGAGCAGCATTAGCTACTTAAATGCCAAGGAGCGCTGCGGTTTACATCTGAAGCAATTTAAAAGCAATGTAATTGTTTCTCCCAACAAAACTATTTGCAATCAATTATACATCGCTACAAATAATAGTGAAATAAAAGATCACTATGCGATGTATTACAAACGCTTTCCAGATTTCTTAGATTACATGGAGGCTGTAATTATGACAGCAAATTTCAAAAATGCTAATATAGATTTGAAAGATGTAGCTTATTTTTCAAGAAACGTGGATGTAATTCCATACAAAATCATAGTGAATGCCAATTTCAAAGGCACCGTTTCGAAATTCAAAGCTACAGCTACAGACATTAAAGCACCCTATGCTCAATTTAAAGGCAATATAAGCATAGAAGGCTTGCCCAATTGGGAAAAAAGTATGCTCCAAATAGAAAATGCCAATTTAAATATAGACAAAAAAGGACTTAACTATTATGCACCGTCATTAACTAAAAATAGTCCAATTGATTTTAAAACCTTGGGCAATGTGGCTATAGAAGGTTCTTTCCAAGGTTCTATTAATCACTTTGCAACAAAGAACATAGTTAAAACTACAATAGGGAAAGCACAAGTAGATTTGACAATTGACATTCCGAAAGAAAAGAATAAACTAACAGCCTATAATGGTAAAATAATTGGCGAAGACATAGCGTTAGGAACACTACTAGGCAACAAAGATATAGGAAAAGTAGATGCTAATTTAAAAATCAATGGTAAGGGATTTGATATAAACGAAGCGGACATCAATTTAGATGGCAATCTTGATAATTTAGAAATTAAGCAATATACATACAAGCAGATACT
Source organism: uncultured Bacteroidota bacterium (assembly GCA_903912405.1). Taxonomy (GTDB): domain Bacteria; phylum Bacteroidota; class Bacteroidia; order Chitinophagales; family Chitinophagaceae; genus CAIWHF01. Next base: position 3,146 of record CAIWHF010000186.1, read on the forward strand.
TGTAAAAGGAACTTTGGACAAAAAAGTATTTAAAGGAAATTTAATTATTGATGATGAAAATCTAGCGCTATCTTTTAATGGAGAATTTGACTTTGCAAATGAAAAAAAACACATCAACGCATTAGCCAATCTATTATATGCAGATTTTCAAAAAATTGGTCTAAGTATAGAACCTTTTAATGGAAATGCCGATTTTGATCTCAATCTCTATGGAAGCAACTTAAATAACCTAGAAGGCACTGCGCAATTAAATAATATTGACCTAAAAAGGGGAAAAGAAAAATTAAATATTGATTTTATTGCATTAAAATCTAAAATTGCATCTGTAACAAATCATGAAATCAACATTGAAAGTAACGATTTTAAAATAGGAATAAATGGACTATACAAACTAGAGAACATAATTGATGCTTCTAAGCAATATCTTTATAAATATCTACCAAGCTATATCAGTAAAAGCAAATACAATGGAGATGCTCAAAACTTTTCATTTCATATAGCTACTAAAAAGATCGACAAATTAATACACATCATCAATAAAGAATTAGATGGATTTAACAATACTACTATAGAAGGTAGTATTAACACTAATGAGAAACAATTGTTATTAAATGGAACAATACCCTATTGTAAAATAGGAGCAATAAGATTAAATAAAGCACAATTTAATAGCATTGGGAATCTAGAAAAATTGAGTCTCAACTCCAATGTGCAGCAATTGATGCTAGGCGACACCCTATGGAATACGCAAGTGCAGTTAGCCACCAACATCCAAAACGATAGCATTCATTGTGAATTGAAAACCAATTCATTTAACAGATTTGGGAATGCCAATATAGCTGCCGATATTATAACAAAGCTCGATACCATATCTATTAACTTTTTACCTTCTAATTTCTATATCAATAATACCATTTGGGATATAAGTAATGGTAAAAAAATTAAAATAACCGCAGACAAACTATTTGTCAATCAATTTAAATTAAAATCTAATGATCAAATAATTTCATTGAATAGTAAAGAGAATAATGAAAATACCCTTGAAATTAAAATAGAAGATTTAGACGTATCTCAAATTGGGACATTAGCACAGCAAGAATATTTTCAACCTTACGGACATTTAAATGCTCAATTAACTATAGACTACCCAATTAAAAATCCAACGACTAAAGGATCTTTTACTATTGACTCCATTACGATTAAAAATGAGAATTTGGGCAAGCTAAATACAAGCTTTAAAGTAGATGAAAATGGATGGGAAATTTATGAAGGATCTGGAATTTCAAATGACAACAATTCAATTCAATTCAACTGTAGTAACTTAAACAATAAGTTGAACGCTACTATAAAATGTATAAACACACCCATAAAATGGGCGTCCATTTTCTTATCCGACTATATTAGTGATATCGATGGGCAAACGAATGGTACTATTAAAATAAATGGCAGTACTAAAAAGCCCAATATGTTTGGAAGTTTATCTATATTAAACTTAAAAACAAAAGTAAATTATTTAGGAACCATTTATACTATTCCCATAGCTAATATAGACTTACAAGAAGATAAAATTGATTTAGGGAAAATAGTACTCTACGACCGCTTTAAAAATAAAGCAACGGCTACGGGCACGATAACACATAATAACTTAAGCAACTTTTATTTTAAAAATATTGAAATCAATTCAAACCAGTTTGAAGCCATAAATTTATCCTCCTACGACAATGATATTTTTTATGGCAATGCCATAACTAAAGTAAACACTACAATAGATGGTTATATAGATGATATCACTATGAACGTTATTGCAAGCCCTGCACAAGCCTCTCACATATATTTGCCATTTGGTAATGCATCGGTATATAATTACAATTTTATTAATTTCAAAACACCGCAAGATGATATAGCTATTTTAAAGAAAAAAACTACAAGTAAATTTGCATTAAATATAACAGCCATTACTAACCCATTGGCAGAAATCACTATGATATTAGATGCTAAAACAGGCGATGAAATTAGTGGATATGGAAATGGAACTATTAATATTAATGTTCCAGCAGATAATGATGTAAAAATTTATAATACATTTGAAATATCTAGTGGCTACTACCGTTTCTCGATTAATAACTTTATTAAACCATGGAATTTTAAAATTAACAATGGCAGCAAAGTAACTTTCAATGGCCCTATTACAAAAATCAACCTAGACATAGGCGCTAGTTATTCAACAAAAGCAAGACTCTACGATCTTTTAAATGAAAATGAAAAGAAACCGGGTGTAATTCCCGAAAATGAACTTACGGATACCAAAGCAAAACAGAATATTGATGTAAAGCTACGCCTTGACGGAACTTTTGAAGAGCCTCGTCCAAGCTATAAAATAGAACTTCAAGACAAGCGATTACAAGGTACTTATGCCTATAATAAATTAGAACGTATCAATTTAAGTCCGGAGAGCCTTTTTAATCAAGTTGCCTCTTTGCTATTGATTGAACAATTTATGCCACCAGAGGGAATAGTCAATACCGCCTCTGCAAGTAGTACGGCTATTACAAGTGTCGGTGAAAAGCTATCCTCTACTGTATCTTCGCAACTAACTAATTGGGCAAATAAAATATTAGGAGATCCTAACTTAGCTATCAACTTAAACTATAAAAACTACAATGTAAATACGGATAATTCAACGAGCTCCGCTATTTTTAGAAATGAAGTGAAATTGAATGCAAAAAGAAACTTTATGCAAGATCGATTGATGTTGGAAATAGAAGGCGCCTATGATTGGGGAAATGCAGCAATGCAACAAAATACCAATTCCAATATCAACCTTACAGGCGACTTCAGGGGGCAGTACAAACTTACAGAAGATGGAAGAATTAGAATGAGTATTTTTAGAAATAGCAATTACGATGTACTTATCGACAGACCTATTTCTAGAAGTGGCATTGGATTATCTTGGTCTAAATCCTTTAATTCATTAGCCGACTTGTGGAGAAACAAAGAATCGAAACGACTTCATGCAAATGATAGCGCTACTATTTTAGAATCTAATTAAGCGATGTAAGGTAGTCATTCAGTTGTTGTGCTACTTTATTCCAATCAAATTTAGTCTGAACTACTTGCATACCCTTTTTGCCAACTGTTTTTCTAATTTCACTACTACCCAACAACGCTATTATTCTATTAGCAAAGGCATCTTTATTTATTTCCATATACACGCCATCGCCACAGGCTACTCCTAATCCTTGAAAACCGACATGCGTACAAACAACGGGTACACCCATAGACATTGCCTCTAATACTTTATTTTGAGTACCTGCGCCAAACCTTAGGGGCGCTACAACAATACTTGCAGATCTATAAACGCTTGGAAAATCTTTTACAAAACCTGTTACAACTACATGGTCATTAGCTAAAGCCAAAACTGATTTTACAGGCCTTTGACCTGCTATAATAAATTTGATTGTTGGAAATTGAACTTGTATAATTGGTAAAATTTCAGCGACAAAATAATTTACAGCATCAATGTTGGGTGCATAATCCATATTGCCCGTAAAAAGCATTACCGAGTTGTTGTCGTAATCATGTTGGACACCATTAAAAGCTTCTACATCAACTCCATTTGGAAGTATAGAAACTGAAGACAATGGATGCTCTAATTCAAGATAACGAGCATCTTCGGAGGAGCAAACAAGCACTTTTGGAAATTGTTGCAACACCTTGTGCTCATAGTTCCAGAGTCGATTGCGCTCAACTTTATTTATAAATTTCTCAATAAAATTTGTTGCATTCTTAAATCGTCTATCCCAATATAAAGAATAGGCATCTGGCAAATCCAAAATTTTATTTTTCACATTAATCGCTAATCCATACGGAGCCATCCTAATATGCTGAATATGTACCGCTTCAAAATTTTCTAATGTAAGCAACTGTTGAATAGCTGCCGTCATCTTATTTGATTTAAAATAAGCAACTTGAAGTGGCAAATTAGAAAATAAAGAGCAAATTACATTCCAATAAGACTTCCATTTAGGCAAAGCAATTAAGGTAACAGATGCGAATATTTTTTCTAATTCAGCTTTGTAGGTGATGTCTTTTTTGTTTTCTAAAAATGCTACCAAATGCACTTTGTTGTTTGCTGACAAACACTTACCTAGATGATAAATCTTTAATTTATCACCTCTATAGGGTGGATAAGGAATTCTGTTAGCAACGAATAATAGCTTCATTATTTATCTTTCAAAATGGAATGGCCTAATTTATCTCTTTTGGTTTGTAAATAAAGTTCATTGTGCGGATTGGAAGCAATCTCAATAGGAATGGCTTCTGTAATTTCCAAACCATATCCGATTAAACCAACTCTCTTTTTAGGATTATTAGATATCAATCTAATTTTCTTAATGCCTAATTTTGATAAAATCTGAGCACCAATCCCATAATCTCGTTCGTCTTGTTGAAAACCCAAACTGAGATTTGCTTCTACAGTATCCATACCTTCTTCTTGCAATTTATAAGCTTTCAATTTGTTTAGCAATCCAATACCTCTACCTTCTTGATTCATATACAGCACAACCCCTTTCCCTTCGGCTTCTATCATTTCCATTGCAGCATCTAATTGATCACCACAATCGCATCGTAACGAATGTAAAATGTCTCCTGTGAAACAAGAACTATGCACACGAACCATTACAGACTCGTCTTTGCCCCATGTTCCTTTAATTAACGCTAAATGTTGTTCATTAGTATGTGTTTGACGGAACGCTACTAATTTAAAATGCCCTTTTTTCGTAGGCATATCAACACGCACTAATTCTTCAACAAGTGAATCTTTTTGTAAACGATATTCAATTAAATCCTTTATGGAAATGATTTTTAAATCAAATTTCTTTGCAATCTCTAAGAGCTGAGGGAGACGAGCCATAGATCCATCTTCATTCATAATCTCTACAATGATACCTGCTGGTTCAAATCCAGCTAATCGAGCCAGATCAACACTGGCTTCCGTATGGCCAGCTCTTCTCAACACCCCCTCATCTTTTGCTTTCAAAGGAAAGATATGACCTGGCCTACCTAAGTCACTAGGTTTAGTTGAGGGATCTATTAAGGCTTGTATAGTTTTGGCTCTATCGTGTGCAGAAATACCTGTGGTGCACCCATTACCAATTAAATCTACAGAAACAGTAAATGGAGTTTGATGCAAGACTGTATTATCTTGTACCATAAGATTTAAATCCAATTCCTTACAACGCTGTTCTGAAATAGGCGCACAAATCAATCCTCTACCATGTGTGGCCATAAAATTAATTAGTTCTGGAGTAGCATTTCTAGCAGCAGTTAAAAAATCGCCTTCGTTTTCACGATCTTCGTCATCTACAACAATAATTAATTTACCCTTCTTGATGTCATCTATAGCTTCTATAATTGTATTTAACATGATTTTTTAAAAATTAGTAAGCAAAGTTACTGTTTTGATACTAAGAAAGTAATTTAAACGTTAAATTTAACCTTAATGAAATAAGTATTTTAATCACTTCAAAACAAGAAAACAAATACAATTGTTTAGAAAGATTAATAATTTGAACTTAAATTGCAATAAAAATTTTGAAACGCATAGTATTTTCCATTACATCAGACCCAAATTACGATCAGCGAATGATTCGTATTTGTTCTACTTTGCAAAAAAACGGGTATGATGTACTTCTTATTGGCAGAAAACGCCCTAATAGTCGAGCGCTCATTTATAGAAATTTTAAACAAGCACGAATTAAACAAAGAATAGACAGTGGGAAATTGTTCTATTTGACATATTGGTTTAAATTATTTTTTAAGCTTTTATTTATTAAAACTGATGTTTATTGCGCCATAGACTTAGACACCATACTACCTGCACTACTTGTAGCTAAATTAAAAAGAAAGAAAATAGTTTACGATGCACATGAATTGTTTTGCGAATTAGAAGAAGTAGTCCATAGGCCTTTAACTTTAAAAGCATGGAAATGGATAGAAAAAGTAAGCGTACCTAAAATGGATGCTTGTTATACCGTCAATAATAGCTTAAAAAATATTTTCGAGAATACGTATACAAAACCATTTGCCGTAGTAAGAAATATTAGTTTACTAAAAAACAACCCAATCCAATATAACTATGCCGATGGCTATATTTTATATCAAGGAGCTATCAATGTAGGTCGATGTTTTGAATTTTTAATCCCGGCTATGCAGCAAGTAGATAGAACATTAATTATATGCGGAGAGGGCAACTATCTTTCAAAGGCGAAAGAATTAGCAAACTCGTTGAATCTAAATCATAAAGTAATTTTCAAGGGCTATATTGCTCCATACGAACTTGAAAGCATCACCCAAAAAGCATGCATTGGCATTACTTTATTTATTGCCACTAGTGACAACAATAAACTCTCTTTAGCCAATCGCTTTTTTGATTATATGCAAGCAGGCGTGCCGCAAATTGCTATGAACTATCCTGAATATGCCACTATTAACAAACACATAGAAGTTGCTCATTTGATAGACACACCTAGTGAAAACAATATAGCAAAAGCACTTAATGAATTGTTGCAAAATGAGCCTTATTACAAAAAACTGCACCAAAATAGTTTATTGGCAAAACACAACTATTGTTGGGAAAATGAAGAACAAGTATTATTAAATATTTATAAACAATTATTACATGATTAATAATATTAGTATCCAATTTTCAATAATTCTACCTGTATTCAATAATGAGCATACTATTGACAGAGCTATTCAATCTTGCTTGGCGCAAACCCTGCAATCTTTTGAGTTAATTATTATAAATGATGGGAGTGTTGACAATAGCAAGGCTGTTATTAATGCTTATAGCAATTACAAAAACATCACGATCCTTCATAACACTTCTAATATGGGTGTATCCTATAGTAGAAATAAGGGCATTGCAATGGCAAAGGGTGCATACATTTGCTTTTTAGATGCCGATGATTATTTTGTTCCAACAAAATTAGCATTAATCCAGAAGTGCTTAAAAGATAATCCAAGTATAAATTTTTTGTTCCATCCTTTTGCACATAATAACAATACCATTTCAACAACAACAGAACCTAAACGCTGGAATAAATACAGATTATTGTTAGGTAATAAAATAGCTACTCCATGTGTAATTGTAAAAAATAATCATCCTTTACTATTTAATGAGCGCATGCATTATATGGAAGATTACGACTTATGGCTACGCTATTCTAATGTCCAAGCCATCTATTTTTTAGATGAAGCACTAACTATTTTAGGCAGACCCATACTAAGCAAAGGCGGTGTAAGTAATAGTAAAACAAAAATGCGTATTGGAGAATTAACCGCCTATACGCATCATTGTTTTCAAAAGCCACTTCTTATTTTAAGTATTCCTTTTTTTGTAGTGCTTCAGTTAATCAAGTCCATCATTAAAACACCAATTAAATAATACCAGCAGTCATGTTGGTTTCAAATACTTTTCCTTGTTCTACTTTTAAAACTTTAGAAGGAAATTTCTGAATAATAGAGTAATCGTGTGTAGCCATAATAATAGTTGTATTATAATCGCTACAGATACTCCAAAGCAACTGCATGATCTCATCAGTAGTTTCTGGATCTAAATTTCCGGTAGGTTCATCTGCTAAAATCAACTTAGGGTTGTTCAATAAGGCACGTGCTATATCTACACGTTGTTGCTCGCCACCCGACATTTCGTAAGGCATTTTAAAGCCTTTGTTTTTTAGTCCAACTTTCTGTAATACACTTTCGATTTTTTCTTTAATCAATAACGCATCCTTCCATCCAGTAGCTTTTAATACAAATTCTAAATTCTCATAGACGTTTCTATCGGTCAACAATCTAAAATCTTGGTAAATGATCCCTAAGTTTCTTCTAAGCATGGGGACGGTCTTCCAAGTCAATGTTGCTAAATCAAAATTAGCCACTAATCCACTTCCTTGTTTTAATTGAATATCGCCATATAAAGTTTTAAGCAAGCTAGACTTACCTGTTCCAGTTTTACCAATTAAATATATAAATTCTCCTTTATTAATTTCTAAATTAACATCACTTAAAATCAAGGTGTCTGATTGAAAGATTTGTGCATTTTTTAGGGAGAGAATAGTGGTTTCAGACATAATTAATAATTTATACAAATATACTATCTATTGAGTAAATTATTTTTACAAAATAAAAAA
>CAIWHF010000187.1 GCA_903912405.1 uncultured Bacteroidota bacterium
ACTGCCAGAAATACCAGATTGTGCAGCTATAACCGTGTTTTCTCCAATTTCTACATTATGAGCAATTTGTATAAGGTTGTCTAGTTTCACCCCTTTTTTAATAATGGTAGATCCCATTGTAGCTCTGTCTATTGTAGTGTTGGCACCTATTTCTACATCATCTTCAATAATGACATTGCCTATTTGAGGTACTTTTTTAAAGCTACCATCTTTTTGCGGGGCAAAACCAAATCCGTCGCCACCAATTACCGTTCCAGAGTGAATAGTAACGCGTGCACCAACAGAGCAATCGTCGTATATTTTTACACTAGCAAATAATTTTGTTTCTTCATTGATAACTACATTGTCGCCAATATAACAACCGGGATATATTTTTACATTATCGCCAATGAGTACATTGTCGCCAATATAAGTAAAGGAGCCTACATAGACATTTTTACCAATGGAGGCACTTTTACTAATATAAGAGGGTTGCTCAATACCTTTTTTACCAGCATTGGATTGTATTTCGTTGTATTTTTCAAGAAGATAAGCAAAGCTACTATAGGCGTCTTTTACTCTAATTAAAGTAGCCTTTACAGGTTGTTTTAATTCGTAATCTTCATTAATGATAATTATTGAAGCATCTGTTGAGTAAAGGTATTCTTCGTATTTTGGATTGGCAACAAAACTTAAACTTCCGGCTTTCGCCTCTTCAATTTTTGCAACTTGATTTATCTTGGCTTCTGGTTCGCCAACCAATTTCCCTTTAAGTAAGGTTGCTATTTGAAGTGCAGTGAATTGCATGAAATAAATTTATAGTATCTAATTTAGTTTTCGCCGTATACAAAGATACTAAATTAGTTCAATTGTTAAGGCAAAGTGTAACAAAGGTATCTTTTTGTGATTGGCTTCGATAAGGTGTCATTTATCAAGGCGTGCTCTACACTAGAAAGGTCTTGAACGAGTCCATTCTTTTGTAAAATCAGTATGTTTTCATCCGTAGCATCGTAGGTGTTATTGCTCGTTAATCCTTCAAATACAAAATAATCTATATGGTTTGCTAATGAAGGATGTGCGGCAAGGAAGCGTTCTTTATGTTGGTCGATAGTATTGGATTCTGATAACGACAATAGCTGCACTTTGTATAACTTTCTTTGTAATAGCATGTTACATAAGCGACTTAAAACCTCATCGTTATGAGATTGCCATACTTTTATGGCCGATTGAATGTCGGTATCGTCCAAGCTGCAAAATAGTTCAAGAGAAACGGCTTTATTATTATCATTGTTATGATAGAGCAAAGTACTTAAGGATGGGCTAGCAAATAATTCCACCTTATTTTTAGCTAATTCTTTAGCTCGTTTTAAAATGTTGATTAACAGTTTCTCCGCTCCTAAAACAGTTTTATGTAAATATACTTGCCAATACATGAGGCGTCTAGCTACAATAAACTTCTCAATAGAATGAATACCCTTTTCCTCTATTACTATTTTGTCGTCTACAACATTTAACATGTGTAGGATGCGATCATACCCGATTACCCCTTCAGAAACTCCAGAAAAAAAGCTATCTCTATTTAAATAGTCAAGGCGATCTACATCGAGTTGACTAGATACCAATTGATGAAGAAATTGTTTGGGGTATGTATTGCTATAAATGGCTATGGCAGTATCTAATTGCCCATGCCATTGACGATTAAAAGCCTCCATGATTTGTATGGATAATTGCTCGTGGGTGATACCGTCTAATAAGGTGAATTCTAAAGCATGCGAAAATGGGCCATGCCCAACGTCGTGTAATAGAATAGCTATCTGAGTGCCAATAAATTCATCTTCAGAAATGGTTATGCCTTTGCTTCTAAGTACACTTAGGGCTTTTGTTATCAAGTGACAAGCGCCTAAAGAGTGCTGAAATCGGGTATGAATGGCTCCTGGGTATACGATAGGTGCCATGCCCATTTGTTTGATATAACGAAGTCGTTGAAACCAGTTGTGTTCTATTATTTGTAATAATAGGGGATGCTGAAATTGTATAAATCCATAAACTGGATCATTAATAATTTTTCCTTGCTGCATTTAAGGTTGTGTTTCTGCTTCTGGTGTTACTTCTTCAATAATATCTCCAGATGTTTTGTCAATTGGAACCGTTTGAACACTTGTCGTATCATTTGGATCAGCAATAGTATTGGCATTATAACCCGAGCAATCTGAGAAAGGCACTGGTGCTTTAAATCTAACATCTTGTTTAATTTCTAATGAGCGATCATTAAATACTTTATGAAAGAAGTTGATCCAAATAGGAAGTGCAGCTGCAGATCCTTGCCCCTGCGCTTCGCTGTTAAATCGTAAAAAACGATCGTCACAACCTACCCATGTTCCTGCAAGTAATTGAGGGGTATAGCCTATAAACCAAGCGTCTGCTTGTTTGTTGGTTGTGCCCGTTTTGCCGGCGATATCACCATATAAACCATATCTACGTATACGTTGTGCTGTACCTCTATCTACTACGCCTTGCATCATGCGTACCATTTTAAAAGCAGTTTGCGGATTAATAATTTCTTTTTGTTTAGGAGCAAATGTTTTTAAAAGATTACCATTTTTATCTTCAATTCTACTTATAAAGAAGGGCTCTGTATTAATACCGCCAGCCGGAAACATGGTATAGGCTTGTAGCATCTCATAGAGCGAAATAGCAGAAACGCCTAAAGCTACAGAAGGGTAAGGGTCCATATCACTTTCAATACCACATTTTTTAGCGAAATCTACAAAGGGTTCAATACCTACTTGATTCAATAAAAATAGGGCTGCATTATTAATAGAAAGGGCTAAGGCAGTAGACATTGGCAATGAGCCTGTTTTAGACCCTCCAGCATTATAGGCTGTTTTTGCACCCGAAAATTGCTGTGCTCCTGTAGAGAGTGTTCCGCAAGGAGAAAATCCTTTGTCTACGGCTAAGCAATAGAGTAGCGGTTTTATGGTAGAACCAACTTGTCTTTTAGTGTTTTTATTGACGTGGTCGTATTGGAAATAATCGTGATTAATACCACCCACCCAAGCTTTTACTTCACCCGTAAAGGGGTCCATAGCCATAAAGCCAGCTTGTAAAAACATTTTCGTGTATTTGATAGAATCCATCGGACTCATTACCGTATCAATGGAATGGTTCTTATTCCATGCAAATACCGTCATTTTAATTTTTGTGTTGAAAATCTTAGAAATTTCCTCCTCTTCTTTATCCGCATCTTTGAGTGCTTGATAACGATCCGATTGTTTCATGGCTTTATCTAAGGCATCTTGATGGTTTTTCCAAATCCCACCATCTTTATAATTAGCTTGTGCGAAAAACGATTTTTGTAAATTAGTTAAATGCTGCTCCACTGCTTGTTCTGCATATAATTGCATGCGCAAATCAATAGTTGTATATATTTTTAATCCATCTCTGTAAAGGTTATAGCTACTGCCATCAGATTTTTTTAATTCTTTGCAAATAGCTTTTAACTCTTGTTCTAAAATTTGTCTAAAATAAGGAGCAGAGCCTTTATGGTAATCAATTTTGTGGTAATTTAATTTGATAGGGAATTGACTTAATTTATCGGCTTCCTCTTGCTTGATAAATTTGTACTTCACCATTTGATTTAAAACAACATTTCTTCTGTCGAATGCTTTAGCTGGGTTTCTTCTTGGATTATAAAGGGTATTGCCTTTTAGCATGCCAATTAAAACAGCTGCTTCGTCTAAGCTTAGTTTGTCGGGCGTTTTGCTAAAAAAGGTTAGGGATGCATTTTTTATGCCATAAACATTATCTCCAAACGGAACCGTATTTAGATAAAGGGTAAGTATTTCGTTTTTAGTCAGATTTCGTTCTAGTTTTACTGCCAATACCCATTCTCTAAGTTTTACAAAGGGCATGGTGAAAATATTGCTTTTTTGTCTTGGGAATAAGTTCTTAGCTAATTGTTGCGTGATGGTACTTCCGCCACCTTTTTTACCTAAGAAAATTGCAACACGCAACAACGCTCTACCATCAATGCCAGAATGTTCAAAAAAGCGTTCATCTTCAGTTGCCAATAAAGCATTAAATACGTATGGGGATATATCTTTATACTCACTATTAGAACGGTCTTGAACAAAATAACGCCCTAAAATACTACCATCTGTCGCAATTACTTCAGAGGATAGGGATGCGCTTGGGTTTTCCAATTCAGAAAGCGTTGGCATATCGCCAATAATGCCGAAGTAAAATCCAATGGTTAAAAGGATTAAGAAACCGAAACTATATAAAAATACTTTCCAAAGGGTAACTACGGATTTTTTCATGCAATGCTGGAGATGATTAAGAATGCTAATTTACAAACAATTACAATGTAATTATAAAAAGTAGGCTACAATTCTAAAAATACTTTAAATAATAATATCTAGGCTTGGCAATTGAATTCCTTTTATCTTTTATCTTTGCGAATTATATAAACCAAACAATCATATGCATACAATTAAAAATATAGCAGTAATAGGTGCCGGACAAATGGGGAATGGCATTGTTCATGTTTTTGCACAACAAGGATATAAAGTAACCATGATTGATGTACAGGAAGCTGCATTGACAAAAGCCTTGGCTACTATTCAAAAAAATATGGAACGCCAAGTGGCAAAAGGCACCTTGACCGAAGAACAACTGAAAAGTGCTTTTGGAAATATACGTATTCAAACAGAGTTGGCAGCAGGTGTAAGCAATGCCGATTTAGTAGTAGAAGCTGCAACCGAAAATGTAGATTTGAAATTAAAGATTTTTGCAGATTTAGATACGCATGCGCCAGCGGCTTGTATATTGGCTACCAATACCTCTTCTATTTCCATTACGAAGATTGCTGCTGCAACAAAACGCCCGCAATCTGTAATTGGTATGCATTTTATGAATCCAGTACCCGTTATGAAATTAGTGGAAATTATTAATGGCTATGCAACGGATGCCAATGTTACAGCAACTATTGTAGCCTTATCTACAGCTATTCAAAAAATCCCTTGCGTCGTAAATGATTATCCTGGTTTTATAGCTAATAGAATTTTAATGCCGATGATTAATGAGGCTATCATATCGCTACAAGAAGGAGTAGCGGGCGTAGCCGCTATCGATTCTATTATGAAATTGGGTATGGCACATCCTATGGGGCCTTTACAATTAGCTGATTTTATTGGATTAGATACTTGTTTGTCCATTTTAAAAGTATTACATACAGGATACGGAAACCCAAAATATGCTCCTTCTACATTACTTGTCAATATGGTACAAGCGGGTAGGTTAGGTGTGAAGTCTGGAGAGGGTTTTTATACGTATACGCCAGGATCTAAAGAATTGATTGTGAGTGCATCATTTAAATAATTTTCCCCATTCATTATACAAAAAAGGACTGCTGTTGCAGTCCTTTTTGTTAAGATTTTGTTTTTTTTATAAATAATTACTATCTTGAAATCTTAAATTATGCTTTAATAGCATTTAAAATAACCAATACATTAAACCAATAAAAAATGAAAAGAATTTTATTCTCTTTTATTATCCTTTGCTTTGCAATTAATTCATCCTTTGCACAGTATTGTATTCCTTCATACTCTGCAGGGAGTTGTGGGAGTTCTACCAATACAGGTGTTGCAGATTATATCGATGGTGTTGTAACTACTGGAGGAACTGTAAATATCAACAACACAGGTACGGCTTGTTGTGGTTTAGCAAATAATTACATTTATTACTCTACCATGGGGCATACAGGGGTTCAGAATACAGTGGTTGGTTATACTTTGTATAATACACCTTATTGGTCTGAGTACCAATATATTTGGGTAGATTGGAATCAGGATGGTGATTTCTTAGATCCAGGGGAAGATGTTAGAAACCCTACCGTTTCTACTCCAACAGGTGGAAGTGCTTCGGGCACTTTTACCATTCCATTAACAGCTACTCCAGGCACTACCCGCATGAGAGTTAGAAATATTTATGCTACAGTAGGCGGTAATCCGTGTACTACATATACTTTTGGTGAATGTGAGGATTATAATTTTACTGTTGTAGCTGCAATTCCATGTTCAGGTGTACCTACTGCAGGTACTGCAAATTCAACATCTCCTTCGGTTTGTCCTACAGCTACTTTTACATTAAATCTAACAGGTTCAACGCTTGCGTCTGGAATTTCATATCAGTGGCAATACTCCGCTGCAGGCGCAAATACTTGGTTTAATTTAGCGAATGGTGTTATTAGTAATGCGCAATTTACAAACGCAACTGTTGCAGGTGCAACTGCACTTTCTTGTACCATAACTGGTCAAGTAGCTGCAACAGATTATCGTTGTATTGTAACTTGTGCTAACTCTTCAAGCGCTGCACCTTCTACTGTTGTTGCCGTAGCTTCAAGTTCTTTCTTAAATTGCTATTGTAACTCGACATCTACTTCTACGCTGTATCAAGATATTACCAATTTCACGTTATCAACTATTAATAATAACACCTCTTGTAATACCGTAGCACCTGGACTGAATAGTAATGCGGGAATGTACTCCAACTTTATTTCAAGTGTTGCTGCTGCTAATTTAACACAAACGTATTCCTATCCCTTATCAATTACGATTTCTAATTGTTATACGTTGACGAATGTGAATGTCACTAAAGTTTATATTGATTATAATCATAATGGCACCCTTACAGATCCGGGTGAAGAAGTATACGTTTCTCCCACTACTTATTTAGGAGGCCATACCGAAACAGGTAGTATAACGATTCCTGCAGCTGCGTTAACTGGAAATACCTTAATGCGTGTTGTAAATACCTCTACAAGTAATTTTGCTGCGGTTACGCCTTGTGGTACTTATACGTATGGCGAAACAGAGGATTATGTTATTAATATCAGTGCACCAGTGCCTTGTACCGGTGCGCCTACTCCTGCTGTCATTACTGCTCCAGCTAGTGCATGTACAGGCGCTGCATTTACCTTGTCATCAACAGGCGCATCAACAGCCTATGGTGTATCGCATCAATGGCAATCTTCACCAAACTGTACTACAGGACCATGGACAAATATTACGGGTGCTACCAATACTACACTTGTAGTTGCTGCGGGTATTACAACGGCTACCTGTTACCGTTTAGTTTCTACCTGTAGCTATTCTAATTTATCATCTAATTCTAACACGGTTTCAGTTACAATTACCCCACCTACATCTTGTTTTTGTGTGCCAACCTATGCTGTTGGTGGCGGACCAGATATTATTGCAAATGTTGCTATAGGCACTTGGAATAATAATACTTCATCTAACGGTAATCCATCTCCCTATTATGTAAATTATGTTCCTCAACAACCAACACCTATAGCTATTCCAAACGTTGCAGCATCTACTACTTTTAATTTAGTAATTAGCTTTGGTTCTGATGTTAATCAATACTCAGGAGCATGGGTAGATTGGAATCATGATGGTCTATTTGCTACTACCGAATACTTCACAACCGGCACCAATGCTGGAGCTTTTGGCAGTGTTACCATTCCTATACCTGTTCCTACATCGGCATTGCCAGGAAATACTCGATTAAGAATAAGAGGTGGAGATGACCTGCCCATGACTGCAGCACAAGCTTGCGGACCGAGCAATTCTATGTTTGGTGAAGCAGAAGATTATTTTATTAATGTGGTTCCACCACCACCAGTGCCAACTATTACAGGTAATAGTAATATTTGTCAAGGTAGTTCTTTAATACTTACAGCTAGCTCATCTGTTGCAGGTGCAGCATTCGCATGGACGGGCCCTAATGGGTTTACGGCTACAACCGCCTCCATAACCATACCTAATTTTCAACCGGTAAATGCAGGTCTTTATACGGTAACTGTTACTGTTGCTGGTTTGTCAAATTCAAATACGGTTACCGTTGCTTGTTTGCCTATTCCAATTAATACCATAACAGCTTCTGGTTCATTAACCTTCTGTCAGGGTAATTTTATTTCCCTTTCTGTGTCAAATGCAACAGGTGCATCTTATACTTGGGTTCAAAATGGATCACCAATTGTAGGTTTTAATTCTAACATCCTTAATGTTGCGGCTTCCGGAACTTATAATGTTGAAATAACAGGTTCTAATGGATGTACGATTTCTTCTGTAATCTCTACTGTTGTTGTTAATCCGCTGCCTAATGCAGTTCTTACTCCAGCCGGACCAACATCTGTATGTAAACCACTGACCGTTCCCATGTCCGTTTCAACAGGTTCTGGATATGCTTATGTTTGGAAAAAGAATGGTGTGAATATTACCGGTGCTACATCGGCTACATATAATGCAGCGCAATCTGCTACTTATTCTGTTGTTGTAACGGATGTTAATGGATGTATTTCTAATTCCAATAATAGTGTGGTTAATATAGATACCACATTAACAGGTATTACCTTGTCTGGACCAACATCTTTCTGTACTGGTTTTGTAACCATGCAGGCTACAACAAATCCTAATTATACCTATCAATGGATTAATAATGGAACCATTGTATCTGGTCAAACAAGTTCTTCTTATACAGTAGGTAATGCGGTATTATCTGCCGTTAATATTTCAAATGTTTATGTGAAAGTTACTAATACCCTTACTGGATGCGTAGATTCGTCTGTAAATACAGTGGTTACCGTAGGGGTGGCACCACCGGCATCTATCAGTCAACCCGATACGGTTAATGCATGTTTCGGCATTCCATATACATTAAATGCTAACGCTGGTCCAGGATTAACTTATGAGTGGTATTTAAATGGAACATTAATTCCAGGTGCTGCCGCTGCTAATTATAATCCTACAGCAACGGGTTCTTATAGAGTAAGAGTATATTCTAGTCCTTCTTGCTATGGCCTCTCTAATAGTGTTTATTTTATTATAAACGCTTTGCCACCAGCAACAATTACTTCTACTATTGGTAGTTTTGCAGTTTGTCAATTAGATACCTTAACGATGAATGCAAATACTGGTTCGGGTTATACGTATCAATGGAAGATTAATGGATCGGCAATCGCAGGTGCGAATGCAGCTACTTATAAAACAGGAAGCGCTGGCAACTTTTCTGTGATAGTTACGAGTATATATGGATGTCCAAAAGAATCCGCTCCTGTATCTGTGGTAGTAAATCCATTGCCAACAGCTACAGTATCGCCTACCGCTGCACAAAATTTATGCACGGGTACTTCTGGTACTTTATTTGCTAATACGGGTTCTAATTTGTCTTATCAATGGAAATTGAATAATGCAAATTTAGTAGGCCAAACTAATGCAACTATTACTTCCAATTTAGGAGGCAACTATACCGTTCAAGTTACCAATACGATAACGGGTTGTAAAAATACATCTACACCACCGGTGGCCTTTATTTTAAAACCAATTCCTGTAGCAGTGGCAACACCATTAACAGGCACCTCTTTCTGCCAAGGCAATAGTACCGTTATTTCAGCTACCTCTACCTTCGGGAATACGTATCAGTGGTTTATGAATGGCAATGTTATTCCAGGTGCTACAGCAGCCACTTATTCTGCGTCGCAAGCAGGTTCTTATACGGTACTTATTCAACGTGATGGATGTACGAATACTTCCAATGCAATTATTACTTCTGTTTTACCTTATATTAATCCAGTAGCTGTTGCAATAGGCAATACGCAAATTTGCAATGGTGATTCTGTTACTCTTTATACGCAAGCGGGTACAAACTTTACCTACCAATGGTTAAGAAACGGTACTATTTTAGCCGGCGCAACAAATGCTACTTACAAAGCTGCATTGCCTGGTGCATATGCAGTTAGTGTTTCTTATAATGGATTGTGTAGTCAAACTTCAAATGCTATTCAAGTAAATGTTGCTCCTGCCATCAATGCAAATTTAGCAAGCCCTTATACCGGACCAATTGTTAGATTCTGTCCAAACACAATCAATAAATTGGAAGTTCAAGTACAAGCGCCTAATATGACGTATCAATGGTATTATAATGGCTATAACTTGCCAGGTGCTATAGGGCCAAGTTTAAATATAACTCAAGCAGGTTCTTATTACGTTAGATTAACTAATAATACAGGTTGCACTGCAAATTCAATAATTGCAAATGTCAGCTATTTTGTTCCTGCAAATCCAATAATTACTCAAAATGGATTGACATTAGGTACTAGTGCATTTGCTACGTATCAATGGTACTTAAATGGGGTAGCAATACCTGGTGCAACAACGCAATTTATTTCGATTAATGAAGATGGAGATTATCAAGTAGAAGTTAAAGATGCTAATGGTTGCTATGTTAAATCAGTTCCGTTTAAAACACCTGCCTTAAGTGTTGGTGCTGTTTACAGTACTGTTTTAATTAATGTATATCCGAATCCATTTAATGAGGAAATCAAAATTGAAGCTTCTAAGAAAGTGCAAGTTTCAATTGTAGATATCACAGGGAAAGTAGTAATACCAATAACTTCAGAAACTACTATTGTTACCTCACAATTGGCTTCTGGTCTCTACTTTATGAAAATTTATACAGAAGATGGAAGTTTGATTGAAATTAGAAAATTAAATAAATAGTAAAT
>CAIWHF010000188.1 GCA_903912405.1 uncultured Bacteroidota bacterium
CTAATTGTTTTAACAACCTAGAAACAACTACTCGTGCGCTTCCGAGTTCATTAGCGATTTGTTCGTGTGTAATATGTATTTCTTTAGATTGGTTTAAATTGGCTTTAGTTTTTATAAAATCTAATAAACGTTCGTCTAGTTTTTTAAAGGCTACAGCATTTACTACTTCTAATAATTCTTCGAATCGTTTGTGATACAATTTAAAAATATAATCTAGCCATTCGGGATATTCTTTAATCAACAAACTTACTTTTTCTATAGGAATGAATAAGATCTCTGTGTCTTCCTCGGCCAAGGCTTTTATTTTGCTTGTGTCTTGATGCAAGCCACTTAAAAAAGACATGATACAACTTTCACCGGCTTTAATATAATATAACAATAACTCTCTTCCATCATCAACGCGCATTACGCGTATGCTTCCAATTAGTACAATAGGTATTGAATTGATATAGTGGTGCTCTTGTATAATTACACTGCCTTCGGCATATGCTTTTTTTATTCCAAACTTTTCTAATTGTTCTCGTATTTGAGGTGACGCTTTAAAGGCAGCGATATCTTTTAATTCCATACTACTTATTGTAAAATACTATCCGTTACAAATGTATGCTTAAATAAAAAACCCACCATCAAGGTGGGTTATTATTTTATGCTTCTGTTTTCATCATTTTAGAATATTTGCTTCGTTCGTTTTCATCTAATAAGATTTTACGTAAGCGAATATTTTGTGGAGTTACTTCTATACACTCATCTTGTTGAATATATTCCATACACTCTTCTAATGTTAATTGAATTTTTGGTGCAATAGAAGTAGCCGCGTCTGAACCTGATGCACGGTGATTGGTTAATTTTTTACCTTCAATTGCATTTACATTCAAGTCACCTGGTTTAATGTGTTCTGCAACAATTTGTCCTGCGTATACATCTTCCCCTGGATCTACAAAGAACGATCCGCGATCTTGTAATTTATCAATAGAATAAGCGGTTGTATTGCCCGTGAATTTACTAATCAATACACCATTGTTTCTACCCGGTATTACACCTTTCCATGGTTTATACTCTCTAAAGCGATGCGCCATTACAGCTTCACCGGTTGTTGCAGTTAGCATTTGAGAACGCAAACCAATTAAACCTCTACTTGGAATATCAAATTCTAAATGTTGCATTTCACCTTTCGTTTCCATGATCAACATTTCACCTTTTCGTTGTGTAACCAAATCAATTACTTTACCACTAAACTCTGAAGGTACGTCTACAACTAATGTTTCATAAGGCTCGCATTTTTTACCATCAATTTCTTTAACGATAACTTGCGGTTGACCAACTGTTAACTCATATCCTTCACGACGCATAGTTTCTACCAATACACTTAAGTGAAGAATACCTCGACCGAATACTAAAAACTTATCGGCATCATCAGTATCTTCTAAACGTAAGGCTAGATTTTTTTCTAATTCTTTATACAGGCGATCTCTAATGTTTCTACTCGTTACAAATTTTCCTTCTTTACCAAAGAACGGTGAATTGTTGATGCTAAACTGCATATTCATCGTTGGCTCGTCAATAGGAATAACTTTAAGTGCTTCCGGATTTTCAAAATCAGCAATGGTTTCACCAATTTGGAAATCTTCAATACCAACTACTGCACAAATGTCTCCAGCTTTTACTTCTGTTACTCTTTTCTTACCCATTCCTTCAAACACATATAATTCTTTTACTTTTCCTTTAGTAAATGAACCATCTAGTTTACACAATTGGATATTTTGATTTTCTTTAACTGTTCCACGCGTTACTTTACCAATAGCAATTCGACCTAAGAAAGAAGAATAATCTAAAGAAGTAATTTGTAATTGAATGGTTCCTTCGCTCGCTATTGGTGGCGGCACATGCTCTAAGATACCATCTAACAATGGATCAATACCTTCAATTTGAGTTAATGAATTGTTGAACCAACCATTTTTACCAGAACCATAATAGGTTGGGAAATTTAATTGAGCTTCTGTAGCGTCTAATTGGAAGAATAATTCGAATACGGCGTCATGCACTTCGTCTGGTCGGCAGTTTGCTTTATCAACTTTATTAATAACCACGATTGGACGCAAACCTAAATTCAAGGCTTTTTGTAATACAAAGCGGGTTTGAGGCATTGGGCCTTCAAAAGCATCTACTAATAATACCACTCCATCTGCCATTTTCAATACGCGCTCTACCTCACCACCGAAATCGGCGTGACCAGGCGTATCAATAACGTTAATTTTTACGTCTTTATAATTTACTGCAATATTTTTTGCAAGAATAGTTATACCTCTTTCGCGTTCCAAATCATTACTGTCCATGATAAGCTCACCTGTTTCTTGGTTGTCTCTGAACACTTTGGTTGCGTGAATAATTTTGTCGACAAGCGTAGTTTTACCATGGTCAACGTGTGCAATAATAGCAATATTTCTTATTTGCATGAGATTGAATTGCAAAAAGTATAATTTACTTTTTGACTATTTTGTTAATGAGGGCGCAAAGGTACGGAAATAAACCGAAATAGTGTTCTTTCGGTTCATATAAGTAAAGAGATAAGAAAAATTTAATCTCTAATGGGACGGGAAATGGATGTTTAATTTAAAACGGCCTGATGAAAGAGTTCGAAATTAGGTATTTGAACCTTAAACAGGGTTTTATCAAAGAGGTTTTCCATGGTATAATAACCCCTCATAGCACCTACTTCGCTTTGTAAATTACAAATGGAGGAATAGGTATAACTAGCGCCCGGCTCTATAATCGGCTGTTCTCCCACAACTCCTTCACCTTCAACGATTTTATAGGTTCCAACACTATCAAAAATAGTCCATTTTCTAAATAGTAATTTTACAGGCACTTGTTTATTGTTTAC
The DNA here is from genome assembly GCA_903912405.1 of uncultured Bacteroidota bacterium. GTDB lineage: Bacteria > Bacteroidota > Bacteroidia > Chitinophagales > Chitinophagaceae > CAIWHF01. The sequence goes on from CAIWHF010000188.1 coordinate 2,882, forward strand.
TATGCTTATTTTATATGCATATATATACACCTGCTGTTGCACATCAGACATTTCTTCAAAAAATCTTGTTTGAACACTAACTGTAATACCGTCTGTTGATTTTTGTACCATTTTCTTTATTTAAAACTTGCTATAATAAAGTTACATGTTTTTTAAATAAACAACAATTGTTCTTTAATTAATTCATTTTCATAGCCCTTCTGCAATAAATACTGTTGAATTTTGGCTTTTCTTTGCCAAGCAATAGCAGTGGCTTTGTAATCTTTATTCTTTTTTTCAATTAGGCCTTTTAAAACATTTTCGTAATCTTGGTCGTTAATTTCTTTCATCGATTTGCTGATACAGAAATCAGAAACCCTCAATTGCTTTAAGGCATACTTAATTTTAATTCTACCCCATTTTTTATTGATAAAATGACCCCGAGTATAGGCATTAGCAAATCGCTGTTCGTTTAATAAATCTTTTTCTATTAGCGTTGCAATGAGGCACTCTACCTCTTCTGTGTTGGCACCTAAACTATATAATTTATCTCTAACTTGCTGATGACAACGCTCCTGATACTGACAATATTGCTCTATAGAAAGGTTTATAGTATTCATTTAAAACATTGATAATTAACTACTTATCTTTTCTTTTAACAAGTTAATGAAATCGTTTTGGCGTTTTTTTTGTGTAGCTTCTTTTTGGGCACTTGTCAACCAATCGATATACGCTTTTTGGTGAGAGGGGCTTAATTTTTTAAAATACGACCATAAATCGGGGTGATTTATTAATAATTGTTGAATATCCATAAATTTCACCGGTATGCTTTATCGGCCCATATAAACCATTAGTATTTGTACGTCGCTCGGGTTTACACCACTTATTCTACTTGCTTGACCTAGGGTTCTGGGTCTTATTTTAATAAATTTCTGTTTGGCTTCAGCAGATAAGGCGCTTAGTTTTTCGTAATTAAACGAATCTGGGATGATCAAATCTTCTAAGGCAGCCATTTTATGAACTAATTCTTTTTCTTTTTCTATATATACCTCGTACTTCGTTTGAATTTCTACTTGCTCCAATACTAATTCATTGGTACAATTAATCTCTTTGGCTAAATTGGGTAATTGATGCACAAGTTCTTTTAAACCAATATTAGGGCGTAAAAGTACTTTTTCGGCTCTGGTTTTTTCGTTAAGTGGACTAGAACCCTTTGCTATCAGTAATTCATCTACCTCTTTAGGTTCCACCGGAAATGACTTTAATACCGACCTTGTATGGTTGATTTGGTTGATCTTCTCTTCTACCAATCGCATTCTATCTTCTTTTGCTAGGCCAATATGGTGTCCTAATGCTGTTAATCGAAGATCTGCATTGTCTTGTCGGAGTATTGTTCGGTATTCTGCTCTACTCGTAAACATTCGGTATGGCTCATCGGTACCTTTATTGATAAGATCATCTATAAGTACACCAA
>CAIWHF010000189.1 GCA_903912405.1 uncultured Bacteroidota bacterium
ACAAATGCTAACAGTTGTAATGAGCCCAGTCCATCTCTAAGTCAAGGAAAAAAATTTAAAAAATACCAAGGAAAAATCGCAAATAATTTAGAAAAAAGAATAAAAAAAAGTGATTTGGTGGAAGGATTTGAAGGACTTAAAGACCTAGATCTTAATAAAAATGGTTTAACACAACAGACCAATAATTTACTTGATAAGAATGATTTTACTTCCCAACAACAAACCTTAAGTAACTTAAAGAATGATTATCAAAATACATTAAATGAATATGAAACGTTAATGAGCAAAATCAGTGGTAATACTAGTGATTATATAGGTAGAGTTAACCCTAACAATCCTTATTTAGGTAAAGTAATTCAACTACAAGGTGGATACTTCTTTTATGTCACAAATCAAGGTGTAGCCAAATATATAGCGCAACCGGATGTTTATAACCAAGTATCAGGCAAAAATGGATTTCCGCCAGCAGGGCAGTTTACAACTCTTTCTATATCCTGGGATGATAGCTATAACTCTCCTGGCGCAACTATTCCAACAAAACCACCACTAATTACTGGTACTCCTGTAGAAATAGGCGAGAGTGTTGGTAATGAAGGTGTAAATGTATTTGTAAACTCAGTAGTTAAAAATCCCCAAAGCAGTTATGTAGGTTGTTATAATAACTTACCTGCTCCTCCTGAAGTTATGTTTGTTCCAAAAATGAATTCGAGTAATAGTGTAAATGGGTACAACTCATACGCGTCAAGTGTATATCAGGCAAATAATGATTTTACTGGGCCTTGGCGTGCTTTTGATCAAAATATAGATACATTTTGGCATACTTATACTGATAGCGCTTCTAACAACTATGACGCTAATACTGGTCAATATATTGGGACTACTCAAGTGCCTTTTACAAATTCTAGTGGCGTTCAAATAAATGTCAAAGGTGAAACTCTACAAATTAATTTGCCTGGTGCTAGTTTTAATGCTAATGATAATGCTACTGCTTTACCTTTAACAAGATATGAAATTCAAGGAAGACAAGGATGTTGTGGTCAACCAAATGGTAGAGACCCAAATACGTGGTATATTTTAGGTTGGACTGGTGGTAGCGGATGGTATCAAGTTGATTATCAATCAAATATACAGTTTAATTGGAAAATGTTATCCTTTAATGTTTCAAATCCAAAACCTTATAGTGCTTATATGATACTAACAACAGTTGCTGGTGATAATAATGCTCCCGCTGGAACAAGAAGTTGTGTTCAAATAGCAACATGGAACTTGTACACTAGTTTTAATTTTGTTAGCACCCCAAATTCTGCTATGACTAATATTGGGTCTATGGGTTTTGATCAATGTCAGAGTTATGCTGTAAATTCAGGCAATCAGTATTTTGGATTACAAGGTGTTGATGGTAATGGTAACGGAAATTGTATGATTAGCAATGATTTAGCTGGTTCTCAAATAAATGGTCAAGCAGTAAATTATAACACAACTGCTTTATGGGATTCGAAAACAACTGGAAATAATCCTGGTTCCACTTCTACATTAACTGTATCAGGTACGTTGTCTGTATTAAATGCGAATGGTGCTGCTATATTTAGTACTCCAGGTGATACTAATAGTGCCGGTGGATATATAGGTTGTTATGGAGATACTGGGGATAGAGCAATGCCTAATACATCAAATGATCAATATTTGCCTATGGATCAATGTAGACAGTTAGCGATTGATAATAATCTTGCTTATTATGGCACACAAAATTCAAGTAGTGACATTGGTTGGTGTAGCGGAACTAATGATTTAAACAGCGCAAAGAAATATGGTCTAGCTAATAACTGTAATAAAAATAGTCAAGGACGTGAAATGGGTGGACCATGGTCTAACGCAGTTTATTCAGTTAATCAAGAAGGCTCATATTATTTATATCTTCAAGATGATGGTAATATGTGTGTTTATAGAGGACAAGGTCCCAACGATAACCAAGGTGGTATATGGTGTTCTCAGACTAATGGAAAACAGCAACAACCGAATCCTAATTTTGCTGCGGCTAAGGGTAAGTTTGGTCAATGTTGGATACCAAGCGGTTCTACATTAGCTCCTGGCGATTTTATTGGTTCAACTGATGGTAGTATTTATCTTATTATGCAATCTGATGGAAATTTAGTTTTATATACCACTACATCAACTAGTAAATGCTCTAGTTCTGGAGGTTATAAAACTGTTGGTGCGCAAGACGCAAATGCTCTTTATCAAATTACAGCAATGGGTAACAAAAATTCAATTGGAAAATTAGCATTTATTGATCAAAATTCTCAAAGTCATTCATATCCTAACACTAATATACAGTATTCAAAAAATTATACGAGTTATACTGGTATTGATAGTGCTGGGTATGATATTCCAGGAGCTGCTTATGGTAATGCGACGGTTGAACAATGTCAATCTACATGTGATTCAAATCCTGAATGTGCTGGTTTCGCATTTTCAGACAATGTTTGTTATCCAAAAACATCTAGTATGTTTCCAAATGGAGCACAACAGGTTAATTCAAGGGTTAATTTATATACTAGAAATAAAGCCCCTATTAATCCTCCAATTGGTGTTCCAGGAACAGTAGTCAATGTAGACACAATTATGTATGATAATTATAAAGATGGTGGCAATATAGGTTCAGAGTATGGACTTGCGAACGCTACAAGTACACAAAAACAACAAATAGAACAACTTCAAAGCAAATTAAACATGTTAACAAGCCAAATTAATGGTTATACAAATAAGTTTAGTTCTGGAACAGATTCATTAAATAATCAATCTAGCAAAAATATGGAAGGATTAGGAGATTATTTAAAAGATTTTGAAAAAACAAATAATAATATTAAAAATTTTAATACAAATATTGAAAATATATTACATGATAGCGATATTACAGTTTTACA